>NZ_JBHTLK010000122.1:0-20376 GCF_042678885.1 Saccharothrix hoggarensis | reverse complement strand
CGAGCACCCGGTCCAGCTCCAGCACGGCCGCGGCGGGCGTGGCGGGCGTCCGGAGGCGGCGCACGTCCGGCCCGCGCCACGGCAGCAGCGCGGCGTGGTGGTCGGTGTCGAACAGCAGCACGGCGGTGCGCTTCGGCAGGCTCCTGGCCAGCAGGTTCAGCGCGTCGGTCGTGTTGCGCGTGAAGACGACGGCGTCGGAGGACCGTGCCCCGAGGAACCGGCGGACGGACGTGCGGGCCTGCTCGTAGACCTTCGTGGTGACCTGGGAGGCGAAGCCCGCGCCCCGGTGCACGCTCGCGTACCAGGGCAGCACCTCGTCCACGACGTCGCGGACCTGCTCCAGGCACGGCGCGCTGGCCGCGTGGTCGAGGTTCGCGTACTCGACGCGCTCGCCGGTGACCAGCGGCACCCGCAGCGACGCGCCCACGACGCGGGGCAGCGCCCGCTGGTCCGACGCGGCGACGGTGGCGGTGGTGGTGGCGGTTCGGGGAATCGCGATCGTCATGACGCCCTCCGGGGGTCCGGGACCCCACCGGAGAGGGAGCCCGCGCTTGCCGGACGCCCTGCGCGCCAGGCCAGGTCCTCACCGGGGGCACCCCACCGCGGTTGGAGGGTTGCCGGCCAGCAAGCCCGGGCTTGTCGCTGGCACTCATGACCTTCACCGACGAACTTACGCAGCCCGCGCGACCGCGTCGAGAGGGGTTCACATCCTGGGAGCACCCCCGCGCACGCCGTCACGGCAGGCCGACGTCGCCCTTCCAGCGGGCGAACCGGCCCGCCCGGTCGACGGCCCGGATGCGCTGCTCGGTCGCCGTGCGCATGGCCTCCGTGCACACCACCAGCAGCTGGTCGTGCTCCTGCAACCGGGTCGTCGGCTGCGGCGTGAAGCCGTTGTCGTCGCGCACCACGAGGCTCACCGACGAACCGGGCGGCAGCCGCAGCTCCGACAGGTACACGCCGTGCAGCTTGGACCCGCGCTGGATGCGGACCTGGAGCAGTTCCGCGCCCAGCTCGTCCAGCGCCGACGAGTCGACCTGCACCTCGTGCGCCTCGCCGGACCTGACCAGCCCCAGCCACTTCGCGAGCCACGGCAGGCTAGTGCCCTGCACCACGGTCAGCAGCACGACCAGCACGAACACCGCGTCGACGAGGTGCTGGGCGTCCGGCACCTGCTGGATGAGCGGGATCAGGGCGAACACGATCGGCACCGCGCCGCGCAGCCCGGACCACGAGATGAACACCTGTTCCCGCCAGGGCACCCGGAACGGCAGCGCCGCGCACAGCACCGACAGGGGCCGGGCGAACAGGACCAGCACGGCGCCCGCGACCAGGGCGGGCACCAGGGCGTCCAGCAGCCGTCCGGGGGAGGCGTACAGGCCGAGCAGCACGAACAGGCCGATCTGGGCGATCCAGCCGAGCCCCTCGGCGAACGACAGCGTGTCCGCCCGGTGCGGCAGGCGGGCGTTGCCGAGCACCAGCGCGGCGATGTAGACGGCGAGGAAGCCGGACGCGTGCGCGAGGTCGCCCACGGTGTAGGCGAGCAGGCACACCGCGACCGTGGCCAGCGGGTACAGGCCGGTGGCGGGCAGCGCGGCCCGGCGCAGCCCGACCCCGCCGAGCCACCCGAGCACGATGCCGATCACACCGCCGGCGACCAGCTCGTAGGCCATCAGCAGCGGCGCGGTCCACGTGATGGGGTCGGGGGCGGCGAGCAGCACGACGGCGATGTACACCGGCGCGTCGTTGATGCCGGACTCCAGCTCCAGCGCGCCGATGAGCCGCTTGCCCACGCCCACCCCGCGCAGCACGCTGAACACGGCCGCCGCGTCGGTGGACGACAGCACCGCGCCCCAGAGCAGGGCGGTGCGCCAGTCCATGTCGAGCAGGAAGTGCAGCGCGAACCCGGTGACGGCGATGCTCACGCCGACCGACACCGTGGACAGCGCGATGCCCAAGCCCAGCGCGGGTTTCACCGCGCTCCACCGGGTGGTGAGACCGCCCTCGGTGAGGATCAGGACGAGCGCGGCGGTGCCGAGCGACCGGGTCAGGTCGGCGTCCTCGAACTGGATGCCGACGACCGCCTCGCCGAGCAGCACGCCGATGCCGAGGTACAGCAGGAGGGACGGCAGTCCGAGCCGGATCGACACCCTGACCGCGATCACCGAGAGCAAGAGGACCGCGGCGGCGATGCCGAGGAAGCCCGTCACACCACCCACTCGACCTCCACACCGTCGTACTTCGCGGTCACTCGACGGAGGTCATTCTCCCCGGTGATACCGAAATGGACGAATCCGGCATCACACGCAGCGTCACCGAACAGGCGTCGCGGTCGTGAACGACACCCGTGCGGACGCCGTGCCGCACGGCCTCCGCTCAGCCGTCCAGCAGGCGCGCGAGGACGTCGCCGGCGTCGGCCGGGGCGGGCTCGACCCGCACGACCTTGTCCCGCCCGCGCTCCCCCGCGACCACCTCGACGTCCTGCTTCCGCACGCCGAACGCCTGGGCCAGCGCCTTGCGCACGGCCTCGTTCGCCTTGCCCTCCACGGCGGGCGCGGCGACGGCGACGACCAGCGCGCCGTCACCCCACCGACCGCCGACGGCCTCCCGCTTCGCGCCCGGCTTGACCCGCACCGCGAACCGGAACGCCGACCGGTCAGCCACGGCTCATCACGACGGCCAGCGTGTCCTCCAGCAACGCCCGCCGCGCCCGCACCAGGTTCGGCGTGGACGACAGCAGCAACGCCTGCCCGAGGTAGACCGAGTACGCCAGCACCGCCCGCTGGTGCGCCGCGCCGGCGTCGAACCCGAGCTCGCCGAACAGCTCCTCCAGGTAGCCGATGCGGCGGTCGGTGACGCGGTCCAGCACGGGCGCCACGGCCGGGTCGTCCTTGGCCGCGAGCATGGCCAGCTCGACCGCGCTGTCCTCGACGTCCTCCAGCACCGTGCCGAACAGCAGGCGCAGCTTCCCGGCCGGGTCGGGCACGGACTCGACGGCCTCGATCACGGCCTCGGTGTGCTCGCGCTCCCACCGTTCCAGGGTGGCCTTGAGCAGGGCTTCCCGGTTGGGGAAGTGCCAGTAGGCGCTGCCCTTGGTCGCGCCGAGCCGCGCGGCCAGGGGTTCCACCGCGACCGCCGCCACCCCGCCCTCGGCGAGCGCCTGCAGGGCCACCCCGGTCCAGTCGTCCCTCGTTCGCCGCGTCACGACTCCATACGCTACCGTACGGTCGTGGACCATACGGACCCGTACGGTCCGGCGTGGAGGAGGTCGTCGTGATCCAGAACGTGCACACCCGCCTGATCCCCGACAGCGCGGGCCTGGTCGACCGGGTCGTCGAGCTGTGGCCGTCCGACCGGTGGCCGGCGCTGGTCCTCGACCGACCGCTGGGCGTCGGCGCGGACGGCGGCCACGGGTTCGTCCGCTACCGCTGCACGGATCACGTGCCCGGTCAGCGGGCCGAGTTCACCTTCGACCCCCGCATCGGCGTGACCGGGACGCACGTCCTCGAAGCCGTCCCCGGCGGGCTGCGGCACACCCTCACCGGCCGCACGAGCGGGCTGATGCGCCTCGGGTGGCCGCTGGCCGTCCGGTGGCTGCACGACGCGCTCATCGAGGACCTGTTCGACAACGCGGCCCACGCCGCCGGCCACCCGCCGGTCCGCCCGCGCAGGTGGTCCCCGTGGGTCCGGCTGCTGCGCGCGGCGGCCAGGAGGAGGAAGGTCGGGCAGGCCGCCTGACGGATTTCCTCCACAACCCGCGGTCTCGTCCGTCTACCCGGTACCGGGACCACAGGGGGGAGGGTTCGTGACGCCGGACGACCCCGACGACGAGGACCACGCCGCCACGTTCAGCGACTTCTACCACCGGGAACGCACTCGGCTGTTCCGGTTCGCCGCGGTGGTGTCGCCGCACCTGGACCACGAGTCCGCGGTGCAGGAGGCGTTCGTCAGCGCGTGGCGGAACTGGCCGGTGATCGCCGCGCCGTCGCGGCGTGCTTGGCTGGTGCGGACGATCCGCAACCTGCTGGTGGACCAGGCCCGCCGGCGGGAGCGGCCGGGCGACGTGACCGACGAGGCCACCGTCCGGCAGCGCGGCACGTACCGGATCCTGCTGCCCCGGCAGCGGGACGCCGAGACGTGGCACGAGCTGATCAGCACGCTGGCCGCCGTCGTCGACCTGCCGGACCACCTGCGCACCGCGCTGGTGCTGCGGTTCTGGGACTTCGACGACGACGAGATCGCCGACGTGCTGGGCTGCCGCCGCGCGTCCGTCCGCCGGTACGTGGCGGAGGCGCGGGCGCGGGTCAGCGCGCGGGTCGGCAACCAGGAGCGACGGGTGCGGGGCTCCCAGCGCGGGAAGGAGACGTCGTGACGGACGAGCTGGACCCCCGGCTGGACCACCTGCGGGCCGAGCTGGCCGAAGCGATCCCGGAGGACCCCGGCGCGGACGACCTCGGCGTGGCGGCGATCATGGCGCAGGCCGCGCCGCACGACCGCCAGGCCGCCCTCGTGGTCGCCGCGCGGGCGGGCTCGCGGGCCGCGCTGGACTCCCTGGTCGCCGAGCTGACACCGCTGGTGTGGCACGTGGCGCGCGGCAACGGCCTCGACCAGGCCACCGCCGAGGACGTCGTGCAGACCGTGTGGCTGAGCCTGCTGCGCCACCTCGACCGCCTGCACGAGCCGCGCGCGGTGGCGGGCTGGCTCATCGTCGCCACCCGCCGCGAGTCGCAGCGGGCCTGGCGGGAGCGCCACGGCCGGCCCGCGCTGTCCACCGACTCCGCCCTCGACATGCCCGACGACCGCTGGCTGCCGGAGCCGGAGGCGCTGCGAGACGACCGCGACCGCCGCCTCTGGCAGGCGTTCAACGCGCTGCCCCGCCGCTGCCAGGAGGTGCTGCGCCTCACCGTCCTGGCGGGCCGGGCCGAGTACCGGGCCGTCTCCGAGGCCCTCGCCATGCCGCACGGCTCGATCGGCCCCACCAGGGGCCGCTGCCTGAACCAGCTGAAGGCCCGGCTGGAGCAGGACGACGTCCGCTGACGCGCCGGAACCGGCGCGAACCCGACCTCGCCGGGGTCGCGGGCGGTGGCCCGCGACCCCGGCGAGGGGTCAGACCCGGGCGACCGCGACCCGGACCTTCTGCCCGTCACCGACCACGCCGTCCGACCCCTCGGCGACATCGCCGTAGGAGACCGACCCGGTGAGCGTCTCGTCCTTCACGAACGCCTCGAACCGGCGCACGGCCGCCTCGACCTCCGCGGGCAGCTGCGCGGTCAGCGCGATCCGGTCCGACACGTCCAGACCGGCGTCCTTCCGCGCCTGCTGCACCACGCGCACCAGGTCGCGCGCGACGCCCTCGGCGGCCAGCTCCTCCGTCACCGCGGTGTCCAGCACGACCAGCCCGCCGCCGTTCGGCAGCGCCGCCGTCGCGCCCTGGTCGGTGGCGACGAGCCGCTGCTCGTACTCCTCCGGGAACAGCTCGACCCCGGCGGCCACGACGCGACCGTCCACCTCCTGCCAGTCACCGGCCTTCACGGCCTTGATGACCTTCTGCACGTCCGGCCCGAGCCGCGGCCCGGCGACCCGCGCGTTGACCGCCAGCTGGAAGTGGCCGTGCGCGTCCACGTCCGAGGTCAGCTCGACCTCCTTGACGTTCACCTCGTCCCGCAGGATCTCGGTGAACCCCTCCAGCTGGGCCACGTCCGCGGACGCGATCACGAGCTTCGCCAGCGGCAGCCGCACCCGCAGCTTGTTCGACTTCCGCAGCGACAGCGCCGTGGACGCCACCTGCCGCACCTGGTCCATCGCGGCCACCAGGGCGTCGTCCGCGGGCAGGTCCGGCGCCGACGGGTAGTCGGCCAGGTGCACCGAACGGCCGCCGGTCAGCCCGCGCCACACCGACTCCGCCGTCAACGGCAGCAGCGGCGCGGCGACGCGGCTCACCACCTCCAGCACGGTGTGCAGCGTGTCGATCGCGTCCCGGTCGCCCGCCCAGAACCGGTCGCGCGAGCGGCGCACGTACCAGTTCGTCAGCACCTCCAGGAACTCCCGGATGGACGCGCACGCGCCCGAGACGTCGTAGGCGTCCAGCTGCGCGGTCACCCCGACCACCAGGTCGTGCGCCTTCGCCAGCACGTACCGGTCCAGCACGTGCGACGAGTCGGTCCGCCAGGCGCCCTCCACGCCCTCCGCGTTGGCGTACAGCGCGAGGAAGTACCAGGAGTTCCACAACGGCAGCACGGCCTGCCGCACCGCGTCGCGGATGCCGCGCTCGGTCACCACCAGGTCGCCGCCGCGCAGGATCGGCGACGCCATCAGGAACCACCGCATGGCGTCCGAGCCGTCGCGGTCGAAGACCTCGTTGACCTCCGGGTAGTTCCGGCGCGACTTGGACATCTTCTGGCCGTCGTCGCCCAGCACGATCCCGTGCGCCACGCAGTTGCGGAACGCGGGCCGGTCGAACAGGGCCGTGGCCAGCACGTGCATGGTGTAGAACCAGCCGCGCGTCTGGTTGTTGTACTCGACGATGAAGTCGCCCGGGTAGTGGTCCTCGAACCACTGCGCGTTCTCGAACGGGTAGTGCACCTGCGCGAACGACATCGAGCCGGACTCGAACCAGCAGTCCAGCACCTCGGGCACCCGGCGCATGGTCGAGCTGCCCGTCGGGTCGTCCGGGTTCGGCCGGGTCAGGGCGTCGATGCCGGGCCGGTGCAGGTCGGTCGGGCGCACGCCGAAGTCGCGCTCCAGCTCGTCCAGCGAGCCGTAGACGTCGACCCGCGGGTACGCCGGGTCGTCCGACACCCACACCGGGATCGGCGAGCCCCAGAACCGGTTGCGGGAGATGTTCCAGTCGCGGGCGTTCTCCAGCCACTTGCCGAACTGGCCGTCCTTGACGTGCTCGGGCACCCAGTTGATCTGCTGGTTCAGCTCGACCATGCGGTCCTTGAACCGCGACACCGCGACGAACCACGACGACACCGCGCGCTGGATCAGCGCGTTGTCGCAGCGCCAGCAGTGCGGGTACGGGTGGTCGTAGGTCTCGTGGCGCAGCAGCAGGCCCGCGGCCTTCAGGTCGCGGATGATCGGCTTGTTCGCGTCGAAGACCTGCTGCCCCTCGTACGGCGGCACCTCGGCGGTGAACCGGCCGTGCGCGTCCACGGGCACGACGACCTCGATGCCCGCCGCGTCCGTGACGGCCTTGTCCTCCTCACCGAAGGCGGGGGCGATGTGCACCACGCCCGTGCCGTCCTCGGTGGTGACGTAGTCCGCGGGCAGCACCTGGTGCGCGTTCTCCCGGCCGACGAAGAAGTCGAACGGCGGCGCGTACTTGCGCCCCACCAGGTCGGCGCCCTTGCAGCGGGCCACGACGGTCGGCTCCTCGCCCAGCTCGCGGGCGTACGCGGGCACGCGCGCCTCGGCGAGCAGGTAGCGCTCGCCGTTCGCCTCGACCGTCACGTAGTCCACGTCCGGGTGCACGGCGGCGGCCAGGTTGGACGGCAGCGTCCACGGGGTCGTCGTCCACACCAGGGCCAGCTCGCCGGTCTCCAGGCGCAGGCCCACCGTCACCGCCGGGTCCTGCCGGTCCCGGTACGTGTCGTCCATCTTGGTCTCGGTGTTGGACAGCGGCGTCTCGCAGCGCCAGCAGTACCAGAGCACCCGGAAGCCCTCGTAGACCAGACCCTTGTCCCACAAGGTCTTGAAGGCCCACATGACGCTTTCCATGTAGTCCAGGTCGAGCGTCTTGTAGTCGTTGTCGAAGTCCACCCAGCGGGCCTGCCGGGTCACGTAGTCGCGCCACTGGCCGGTGTACCGGAGCACCGACGTGCGGCACGCCTCGTTGAACTTCTCGATGCCGAAGGCCTCGATCTCGCTCTTGGACGAGAACCCGAGCTGCTTCTCCGCCTCGACCTCGGCGGGCAGGCCGTGGGTGTCCCAGCCGAAGCGGCGCTCGACGTGCTTGCCGCGCATGGTCTGGTAGCGCGGGACTACGTCCTTCACGTACCCGGTGAGCAGGTGGCCGTAGTGCGGCAGGCCGTTCGCGAACGGCGGGCCGTCGTAGAAGACGAACTCGTTCGCCCCGTTGTCCCCCGCCGGACGGGCGTCGATCGACGCCTGGAACGTCCCGTCGGACTTCCAGTAGTCGAGCACACCCTCTTCGAGGGCGGGGAAGGACGGCTGGGAGGGAACGGAACCCTCGCCTGCCTTCGGGTAGGCCATCGTGCTGCTCCTCGCGTGCGTCCAACCGGCTCACGGGGACGACACGCCGAGTCCGGCGCACCGCGGTACCACCCCGCTTGCCAGGGCGCGAAGGCACTGGCCTCTCTTTGCGACGGCTGTGACGGGCCGCACCCGTCCGGTTCTACTGAGGCGCGGCCGGGGCGCGCGCCCGTTCTTCCGGAGGCTCCCCGGTGATGGCCGGATCGACGCCTTGCTACCACCAAGGGTAGCCGAGCCGCGCAAACCCCTTTGAGCAGTTCCCCCCATGCGACGCGCCGGAGCCCGTCGGGAGGCTGGGAGGACCGGTCCCGATCACCGGGTCCGCCCGACCCAGGGGGAACACTCGTGAAGCGAGCGATCGCGCTGTTCTGGCCGCGGCGACCGTGCCCGCACTGGCCGCACCCGCCCTGGCCGCACCCGCACCGGTTCCGGCGCCGCCGGCCGTGGCGCAGGAAGGGCGCGTGGCCACGTTCGAGTTCCACGCCGAAGCCGGGGCGACCCCGGTGGACGGCCGGCAGGGGTTCTGGTCCACCCCGGAGGACGACGTGAGGATCTGGGAGAGCCAGGACGGCCTGCTGAAGTTCGACGAGGACTCGTCCTCGAACCAGCAGCTGATCCGGGTCGAGCTCGCGGCGCCCGGCAACGCGCCGCTGGAGGTCGGTGCCTACACCGACGTGCGGACGCGGGCGACCGCGACCAACCCCGGCCTGGTCGTGATCTCCAACGGCCTGGCCTGCGGCCCGGTGCACGGGGGCTTCACCGTGCACAGCATCGGGCGCGACCCGGTCACGGGTCGGCTGACGGACGTCGACGTCGAGGTGGAGCACCGCTGCGGCGCGCCCGACGCGCCGGCGTTCACCGCGCGCGCGACGCTGAGCAGCTAGGACGCTGAGCAATTAGGGCGCTGAGCAGCTAGGGCGCTGAGCAGCTAGGCGGGCTCCGACTGGTCCGCGGCCCGCTTGCGGGCCGCGAGGCCGGAGTCCGGGCGGCACACCGCGCACGGCGTGAAGCCGAGCTGCCGCGCCTCGGAGACGGGCAGGCCCAGGGACGGCCGCGAAGCCAGCCACGGGCAGTCGGCGAGGTGGTAGCGGGGACGCTCGTCCAGCACCCGGACCTCGTCCGTGAGATCGCTCACGACGAGGGAGTCGGCGGCGTCCGTGTCCTCCTCGTCAGGTTCGACTTCTACCTGATCAGGTGACCTCGGAGCCTCCTCGACCCCCGTCCCGCCGAGTTGATCACCGGCGCTAACCTGGACGTCACCAGCGATGGCACCGGCAGCCCGGGGGCCCGACCGGCGGCGAAGCCACCAGTCGAGCACCAGGACCGCGGCAGCGGCCCCGCTCGCACCCACGGACAACCACGCCCAGAACGTCTGGGCGCTGGTGAGCGCGGGCACGAGCAACCCCAGGGCTGCCAGCACCAACAGCAGGACTACGTAGAGCACGTGCAGCAGACTAGATCAGCAGCGCCGATCAGCCGGCCTCGGCGCGCGCCCCGAAGGAGTACCCACCCTGCTGACGGCCGTCGGACGGCGCGGCAGGACCCCGGTCCTGCAGGTCGCGCAGCGACGATTCGAGCATCGTCTTGAGCCTGGTGCGGTACTCGCGCTCGAACGTCTGAAGCTTGTCGATCTGCTTCTCGAGCGTGTTCTTCTCCTGGGTGATGTTGCCCATCACCTCGGCGTGCTTGCGCTGCGCGTCGCGGTCGAGCGCGCTGGCCTTCTCACGGGCCTGCCGCTCCAACGTCTCGGCGCGGGTTCGCGCGTCGTTCAGCATGGTCTCGGCACGGGTGCGGGCCTCGTTGACCATCGTGTCGGCCTTGGCTCGCGCCTCGGACAACAGCTGCTCGGACTTCGTCCGGGCCTCCGACAGCATCCCGTCGGCCTCGGCCTTGGCCTCGCCGGTGAGCCGGTCCGCCATCTCCTGGGCCAGGCCCAGGACCTTCGCGGCCTGCACGTGGTGGTCACCACCACCGCCGGGCGAGGTCTGCTCCAGCGCCGAGGGGGGCGGCACCGGGGCGAGCCGGCGAGGCTCGTCGACGACGCGGCTCGGGCCGACACCCGCGGCAACCTTCGCCCGGGCGTCCTCGAGGTCGGCACGCGCGGTCTCGACCTGCTGGTCGAGCTGCTCGACCTGCTGGCGCAGGTCGTTGTTCTCCTCGATCAGGCGAGCAAGCTCGCCCTCAACCAGGTCGAGGAACGCGTCCACCTCGTCCTCGTTGTAGCCCCGCTTGCCAATCGGCGGCTTGCTGAACGCGACGTTGTGCACGTCCGCGGGGGTCAACGGCATCAGATCACCTCACGCACTCCTGGGCTGTGGACATCCCTGGTCCCCTCACCTGGGATCGGCTACTCGCATCAGAATGATAACGACCAGCAACAGCACAATAATGGACAAGTCCAGTCCGACGCCCCCGATCCGCACGGTCGGGATGATCCGACGCAGCAGGCGGACCGGGGGATCGGTCACTGTGTAGACGGTCTCAAGCGCCACCGCGACACCGCCCGCAGGCCGCCATCCCCTGGCGAAACTACGGACGAGCTCCACGACGACACGCGCCGTGAGCAGCAGCCAGAACGAGAACAACACGTAGTAGACCACGAGCCAGAGGGCATCCACAGCGTCAACTGTGCCATCACTCAGGCCTGGTTGAGGAACCCGCCCTCCGCGAGCCGCCTCCGGTCCTCCGCCGTCACGTCGATGTTCGGCGGTGAGAGAAGGAACACCTTGTTGGTGACCTTGTCGATCGAGCCGCGCAGCGCGAACGCCAGCCCGGCCGCGAAGTCCACCAGCCGCTTGGCGTCCGCGTCGTCCATGTCGGTGAGGTTCATGATCACCGGCGTGCCGTCGCGGTAGTGCTCGCCGATGGTCCGCGCCTCGTTGTAGCTGCGCGGGTGCAGCGTGGTGATGCGGCCCAGCGGGTGGTTGGCGGGCTCGGCGGCCGCGCGCAGCCGCCCCACCGGCTCACGCGTCGGCTCGACGGCCAGCGCGCCGTGCGTCTCCGGGCTCCACGCGCGACGCGGGCGTGCGGCGCGCTCGGGCTCGAAGTCGTCCGCGTCGTCCAACTCGGCGCGGTAGCCGTTGAAGGAACGGCGACGGGCGGTCCTCTGCTCGGGGTACGGCTCGAACTCCTCGGACTCGGGGTACTCGGACCGGTAGTCCGCGTAGCGCCGGTCGTCGTCGTAGGCGGCCGGGTCGTCGGCGTACTCGGCGGGAACCATCCCGAAGTAGGCCTTCAGCTTGTGAAACCCGCTCATGGCTTGAGCCCTTCCTCCGCCGAGATCCCTACCCGCAAGGACGTCGCGGCCGTCCCAGAGGTTCCAGACAGTTACGGCGAGGCTAGTCTCCGGCTGCCCAGCAACGCTGTTCCGACACGCACGCACGTCGAACCGCACGCAATGGCATCTTCCAGGTCACCGCTCATCCCCGCCGAGATCACGGTGGCATCGGGATGATCGTCCCGCAAGCGGGTTACCGCTTCGTATAGAGCGGCAAACGCCTGCTGTGGAGACATCCCAAGGGGTGCGACGGTCATCACACCCCGCAAAATAAGTTCACTCGACCGTGCTACGTGATCGGCGAGTCGCGGAAGGTCACCGATCGGGTGCCCGCCGCGGCTCTCGTCGCCGTCGATGCTCACCTGGACCAGCACCTCGACGGGCTCGGCGGCGGCCCTGGCGATCGCGTCGGCGAGCCGGGTGGAGTCGACGGTGTCGATCCGGTCGGCCCAGCGGAGGACGGACTTGGCCTTGTTCCGCTGGAGCGAGCCGACCATGTGCCACCGCGCCGGCGCGCCGGGCCGCAGCTCGGCGAACTCGCCCGTCTTCCGGCTCGCCTCCTGGTCCCGGTTCTCGGCGAAGGCGGTGAGCCCGAGGTCGCTGAGGATCGCCACGTCCGCCGCCGGGAACGTCTTGGTGACGGCCAGCAGCTCCACCTCGGCAGGCGAGCGGCCGGCGGCGGCGCACGCCTTGGCGATGCGCTCCCTCACCTCGGCCAGCGACAGGGCGAGTTCTTCCCGGCGGTCCACGTCCACGACTCCGTCCCGTGCGTCCTGGTTCACGGCTCCATCCAGACGACACCCGCGAGGCGACCCGTGCCGGGGTCGCGGCGGTGGCTGAACAGCGTCCTCTCCTCCGCGGTGCACCGCGGGTCGAGCCCGACCTTCGTCACGCCCGCGTCGGCGAGCTGCTGCCAGATGCCCGCGCGCAGGTCCAGCGCGGGCTTGCCGGAGCGGGTCTTCGTCGCGCTGCCGGGCAGGTGCTTCTCGACGTCGTCGCGCATGGCGGCGGGCACCTCGTAGCACTGGCCGCACACGGCCGGGCCGAGCAGCACCTCGATCCGGTCCTTCCGCGCGCCCAGCTCGACCATCCGGTCCAGGGTGGCCGGGACGACGCCGACGCGGGCGCCGACGCGTCCGGCGTGGACGGCGCCGATCACGCCCGCCTCCGGGTCGCCCAGCAGCACGGGGACGCAGTCGGCGGTCAGCACGACCAGCGCCAGGCGCTCCCGCGCCGTCACGACGGCGTCGGTGGCCTCCAGCGGCTCGGTGGTGGGCCCGTCCACCACGGCGACCGTGCGGCCGTGGACCTGTTCCATCCAGACCAGGCGGTCCGGGCTCAGCCCGATGCCCTCGGCGAGGCGTTCCCGGTTGGCGGCGACGGCGGCGGGGTCGTCGCCGACGTGGTCGCCGAGGTTGAAGGAGTCGTACGGCGGTTTCGACACGCCACCTTCGCGGGTGGTCACGACACGGCGGATGCGCACGTGCCCAGCTTTCCAGACGCCCGCGGGTCCGCGTCCGGGCAACACGACGGCGCCGCGCCGTCCCGGGGTGGGACGGCGCGGCGCCGTGTGACGTGCGACGTGTCCGGGGCTACCGCCGCATGAACGGCGGCACGTCCACCTCGTCGTCGGGGTCGTCGGTCACCGGCACGGCCCGGCTCGGCAGCGTCCCGCTGGTGCTGCCCTGCAGGCCCGGCGTCGGCGTCCGGTGCAGGGTCGGCTGCGGCGCCCCGTAGGGCGACTGGCCGTTGCCCTGGCCGGTCTGCTGCTGCTGCGGTTGGGGCTGCTGCTGGGGCTGTTGCTGCTGCGGCACGGTCGGCCGCGGCGGCGTGACGGGCGCCTGCTGCTGGTGCTGGTGCTGCTGGTGGTCGACCTGCTGCTGCACGGGCTGCTGCTGCACGGGCTGCTGCTGCGGCTGGTGGTTCACCTGTCCTGCCGTGCCCGGAGCCACCGGGGTGCCCCGCGGCGGGCTGGACAGGGCTTGCGGCTCCAGCTTCTTGTGCGTCGGCCCGCCACTGTCAAAACCCGCCGCGATCACCGTCACGCGAACCTCGTCGCCGAGCGAGTCGTCGATGACGGTTCCGAAGATGATGTTCGCGTCGGGGTGCGCGGCCTCCTGTACCAGCGAGGCCGATTCGTTGATCTCGAAGAGCCCGAGGTCGCTGCCGCCGGCGATCGAGAGCAGCACGCCGTGCGCGCCCTCCATCGAGGCTTCCAGCAACGGCGAGTTGATCGCCTTCTGGGCCGCCTGGACGGCCCTGCCCTCGCCCCGCGCCGAGCCGATGCCCATGAGGGCGCTGCCGGCGCCGGACATGACCGACTTCACGTCGGCGAAGTCGAGGTTGATCAGACCGGGGGTGGTGATCAGGTCGGTGATGCCCTGGACACCGGACAGCAGCACCTCGTCCGCGGAGCGGAACGCGTCCATCAGCGAGACGCCGATGTCGCCGAGCTGCAGCAGCCGGTCGTTCGGGATCACGATGAGGGTGTCGCACTCGTTGCGCAGGGCCTGTATTCCCTCTTCGGCCTGCTTGGCGCGGCGCTTGCCCTCGAACGAGAACGGTCGCGTGACCACACCGATGGTCAGCGCGCCGAGCTTGCGGGCGATCGAGGCCACGACGGGCGCGCCGCCGGTGCCCGTGCCGCCGCCCTCGCCGGCGGTCACGAACACCATGTCCGCGCCCTTGAGGACTTCCTCGATCTCCTCGCGGTGGTCTTCGGCGGCCTTGTGGCCGACTTCGGGATTGGCGCCGGCTCCCAGGCCGCGGGTGAGTTCGCGGCCGATGTCGAGCTTCACGTCGGCATCCGACATGAGCAGCGCCTGGGCGTCGGTGTTCACCGCGATGAACTCGACACCCTTGAGCCCGACCTCGATCATGCGGTTGACGGCGTTGACACCGCCACCGCCGATGCCGACGACCTTTATCACCGCGAGGTAGTTGTGCGGGGGCGTCATCGGTCCGCCTTCCTGATCGTGTCCGTGCTCATGTGCTGGAGTGGATGACCACCGGTGTCACAGCCCGGACGGATCTCCACCCGGATTGAAACTCTCAACCAGAGGTTCAGAGTTATGTCAACCCCGTATGTTCCTGCTGGACGTTATGCACCTGGAATGCCTCGGTCCAGCAGCCACGCCGTGTTGTGTCCTGACCGGGTGAGGCGTCACTACTCGCCGGTCACCCCGTCGAGCAGCTCCCGCACCACGTCCAGGTGCCCCGCGTGCCGACCCGTCTCCTCGATCATGTGGATCAACACCCAGCGCACGGAAAGCACCTCGTCGCCGCGGAACGCCACCTCGTGGTCGAGGTCGAGGCCCGCGACGAGCTCGCGACTCGCCGTGCACTGCGCAGCGTAGTCGGCGAGCAATCCGGAGATCGTCTCGCCCGGCTCGACACGCCAGTCGGCGTCCGGGTCCTCCCGGGTGTAGGGGGCCTCGCTGGGCTGTCCGCCGAGCGCTACCCGGAACCAGTGGTCCTCCACCCAGCGCAGGTGCTTGACGACGCCGGCGGCGGTGGTGAGCCGGGACGGGAGCACCGCGCGCCGCGCGTCCTCGTCGGACAGGCCGGCGCACTTCAGCTCGATCGTGCCCCGCAGGTAGTCGAGGAACCCGCACAGGAGGGCGCGCTCGTCGCCGGTGAAGGGCACGTCGACGCGGTGGTCGACCGGTTGGGTGGTCGTCATGGCGGGAGTATCTCCGGCCGGGTCCGGTTCGGACGATCGATTTGCGCTGGCAGGGGTCGTGGCAGGGCTCACGGCGCCCGTCACGACACGGTGGGCAGCTCGGGGCTGGAGACGTCGAACACGCTCCCCTGCCTGGTGAGCAGGACCTCCAGCACGGCCGCCTTGCGCGGCGTGTCGTCCGACGAGCCCCAGCGCGCCTCGCGGCCCGCGCTCAACGTCAGCCTGATGTCCGCCGGCGAGTCCGCCGACACCGCCAGGACCTCGCGGCGCAGCGCTTCGGGGATCTGCGTGAGCACGCCCACGGCGGGCGCCAGGGCCTCCGGCGCCACCTCCAGCCCCGGCAGCCCGGACGGCGGCCCCGCCACCGTGGCGTAGTCCTTGCCGGTGGCGTCGACCAGGTGCGCGCCGTCCGAGGCGTTGATCACACCGACCGGGTCGCGCTCGTCCACGGTGAGCCGCACGGTGCCGGGCGGCAGCCGTTCGACCCGCACCCCGGCCACCCGGGACAGCTCGCGGACGCGGGCGGCCACCGCGTCGGCGTCCAGCCGCACCAGCGGCGTGCCTGGCTCGATCGCGGCGGCCTCGCGGACCTCGTCGGGCGTCAGCGCCTCGACGCCCCGCACGTCGACGTCGCGGACGCCGAGCAGCGGCGTGAACCAGACGGTGCAGACGACCGCCGTCACCACGAGCATGACGAGGATCGCGCCCACCCGGCGGCGCACCACCTGGCGCCGGGACGGGCCCCGGACGGGGCCGCGCGACGGGCGCCGGGGCGGGCGCCGCCGCGAGGCGGTGGCCGGACGACGACGCGCCGCCTGCGTGCTCATGCCCGGTCCAGCTCCCAGACGATCTCCGGGCCGAGCATGGTGACGTCGCCCGCGCCCATCGTGACGACCACGTCGCCCTCCTCGACCAGGCCCGCCACCAGCGCGGGCACCCGGTCGAACGACGGCTCGTAGAACACCTTGCCGACGCCGAGCGGCACCCGCCCGGACACCAGCGCGCCGGTGACGCCGGGCTCCGGCTGCTCGCGCGCGCCGTAGACGTCGAGCACCACGACCGCGTCGGCCAGGCCGAGCGCGGCGGCGAACTCCTCGGCGAACAGCCGGGTCCGGGAGTACAGGTGCGGCTGGAACACGACGACGAGCTTGCCCTCGCCCGCGACCGGGCGGGCCGCGGTGATCTGGGCGGACACCTCGGTCGGGTGGTGGGCGTAGTCGTCGTACACGCGCACGCCCCGCGCCTGGCCCTTGAACTCGAACCGCCGGCGCACGCCGCCGAACGCGGCCAGGCCGGCCAGCACGCGGTCGCGGTCCGCGCCGAGCTCCAGCGCGGCGAGCAGGGCGGCGACGGCGTTGGCCGCCATGTGCTCGCCCGGCACGGCCACCTTCACGTCCAGCACCTCGTTGCCGTCCGAGCCGCCGTCCGAGCCGCCGTGCGCGCCGTCGGGGCCGTCCGAGCCGTCCAGCTCCACGCGGGCCACGCCGCCGGAGTCGGCGGGCCGGTAGTCGACCATGCGGGCCGAGCCGGGGCCGGTCGCCGTGCGGCCGTACTGGCGGACCCGGATGCCGAGCTTCGCGGCCCGCTCGGCGAGCGCCGCCGAGCCGGGGTCGTCGGCGCAGGCGATCAGCACGCCGTCCGGCTGGATGCGCTCCAGGAACGAGTCGAACACCGCCACGTACGCCTCGACGGTGCCGTGGTGGTCCAGGTGGTCCGCCTCGACGTTCGTGACGACCGCGACCGAGGGCGCGAAGAAGAGGAACGAGCCGTCGCTCTCGTCGGCCTCGGCGACGAACACGCCGCCGGCGCCCTGGTGGGCGTTCGCGCCGGACTCGTTCAGGTCACCGCCGATCGCGAACGACGGGTCCATCCGGCAGTGCTGGAGGGCGACGGTCAGCATGGACGTCGTGGACGTCTTGCCGTGCGTGCCCGCCACGCACGCGACGCGGTGGTCGAGCATCAGCGCGGCCAGCGCCTCGGCGCGCCGCAGCACGACCACGCCCCGCTCGCGGGCCGCCACCAGCTCCGGGTTGTCCTCGCGGATCGCGGTGGACACCACGACCGACGTGGGGCCGCCGGACAGCTGGTCGAGGTTCGCGCCGTCGTGGCCGACCGCGATCTCCGCGCCCTGCGCGCGCAGGGCGAGCACGGTGCGGGAGTCCTTGGCGTCCGAGCCGGACACCTTCGCTCCCCGCGCCAGCAGGATGCGCGCGATGCCGCTCATGCCCGCGCCGCCGATGCCGACCAGGTGCACCCGGTCCAGGACGTCACTCACTTCTTGACCACCTCGAGCACGATGCGGGCCAGGACCTCGTCCGCCTCGCGGTGACCGGTGCCCAGCGTGGCCGTCGTCATCGCGGCCAGCCGGTTCGGGTCGCCGACCAGCGGCACCACGTTCGCCGCGACCCACTCCGGCGTCAGGTTCTCGTCGGCGACCAGGATGCCGCCGCCCGCGGACACCACGGGGCCCGCGTTGAGCGCCTGCTCGCCGTTGCCGTGGGGCAGCGGCACGAACACCGCGGGCAGACCGACCGCGGACACCTCGGCCACCGTCATCGCGCCGGACCGGCACAGCACCGCGTCCGCCGCCGCGTAGGCGAGGTCCATCCGCTCCAGGTACGGCACCGGCACGTACGGCGGCGCGCCCGGCACCGACTGCACCGCGACGGTGTTCTTGGGGCCGTGCGCGTGCAGCACCGCGACGCCCGCCCGCGCGAACGCCGACGCCGCGCCGGACACCGCGTTGTTGATCGAGCGGGCGCCCTGCGAGCCGCCGAACACCAGCAGCGTCGGCGCGGTCGGGTGCAGCCCGAAGTGGGCGCGGGCCTGGGCGCGCAGCGCGGCCCGGTCCAGCGAGGTGATCGAGTAGCGCAGCGGGATGCCGATGATCTCGGCGTCGGTCAGGCCCGAGTCGGGCACGGCGGCGGCGACCCGTTCGGCGAACTTCGCGCCGACCTTGTTCGCCAGACCTGCCTTGGCGTTGGCCTCGTGCACCACGATCGGCACCCGGCCGCGGGCCGCGAGGTACGCGGGCAGCGCGACGTACCCGCCGAAGCCGACCACGACGTCCGCGTGGACGCGTTCCAGCACCTCACGGGTGTGCTTCACGGCGCCGCGCACCCGCAGCGGCAGCTTCAGCAGGTCCGGCGTCGGCTTGCGCGGCATCGGCACGGGCGGGATCAGCTCGAGCGGGTAGCCGCGCGCGGGCACGAGCTTGCTCTCCAGCCCGCGCTCGGTGCCGAGCGCGACCACGCGCGCGTCGGGCCGCAGCCGCATGACCGCGTCGGCCAGGGCCAGGGCTGGCTCGATGTGCCCGGCGGTGCCGCCTCCGGCGACCACCACGCACGGTCCGGCCTGCTGGGGAACCCCGGTCACGCACTTCCTCCTCGCGTCGATGAACCGCTAACGCCCGTCACGGCGCCTGGACCGCACGTCCCGGTCCTGGCTCGCCCGTCGGGATTCGCGACGACGGTACTCCGACGGCGGAGCGTGACGACCGGCCATCCTCCGCTCGTCCACGGGCGGCGGCGCGGCCTTGCGACCGCGCGGCGGCGTGGACGGCCGTGAGGGGCGGCGCTTGGGCGGCGGCTTGTACGCCTCCGGCGCGGGCAGCTTCAGCACGCCGCCGACCCGGCCGGGGCCCAGGGAGCGCAGCGCGGCGACGGCGTCCGGCTCGTGGCGGGCGCAGCTGGCGAGGAGCCCGAACACGAACATCGTCGTGACGACCGACGTGCCGCCGGAGGAGATCATCGGCAGCGTGATGCCGGTGACCGGCAGCAACCGCACGACGTAGCCGATGTTGATCGCGGCCTGCGCCACCAGCCACACCGTCAGCGTGGCGGACACGATCCGGATCCACGGGTCGGTGTTGCGCGCGGCGATCCGCAGGCCGACCACGGCGAGCAGGGCGAACAGGCCGAGCACCAGCAGGCAGCCGATGAAGCCCAGCTCCTCGCCGATCACGGCGAAGATGAAGTCGCTGTGCACGTTCGGCAGGTAGCGCCACTTCGAGCTGCCGTTGGTGAGGCCCTTGCCGAGGAACCCGCCCTCCGCCAGCGCGTACATCGCCTGCAACGCCTGCAGGCCCGCGCCCTGCGGGTCGGCCTCCGGGTTGAGGAAGGTCTCCACCCGCTGCAGCCGGTAGGACGCGCCGAGCGCCAGGACCAGCGCGCCCGTCACCGCGCCGATCGCGATGATGCCGAAGATCCGCATCGGCGCGCCGACGAACCACAGCAGGCTGATCAGGACGACACCGAGCGTGATCGTGCCGCCCAGGTCGGGTTGCAGCATGACGAGCGCGAACACCAGCATCGCCACCGGCACGACCGGCACCAGCAGGTGCCGGTACTGGTCCAGCAGCGCGCGCTTGGTGACCAGGACGTGCGCGCCCCACAGCGCCAGCGCCAGCTTCGCCGGCTCGATCGGCTGGAACGACGCCGGCCCCACCTTGAACCACGACTGGGCGCCGTAGTCGGTCGTCCCGAGCGGCGTGAGGACCAGCACCAGCAGGATCACGCAGACGAGCATCGCCATCGTGCTGGAGTGCCGGATCGTGCGCAGCGGGATGCGCAGGACGACCAGGAACACCACCGCGCCGACGCCGACGTACAGCAGCTGCTTCTTGAAGACGCTGTAGGCGGACGCGCCCAGCGCCACCTCGCCCGGCGCGGACGCCGACAGCACCATGATGAGGCCGAGGACGGTCAGCATGCCGAAGATCGCGAGCAGCAGGTGGAAGTCCGCCAGCGGGCGGCCGAGCCACGCGGTCAGCGACGTCCGGCCGGCGCGCTTCCCCCGCCGTGGCGCTCTAGGCGGTCGTTCCACCGTGGTCCGGTCCACCGCAGTCATGCGCCCATCGTCTCCCGCCCGGCGCGGGCAAACCCGCCAATCCCCCGCGTGTCGCCCGTCGCGACCATGATCGCGGCCAGATTACCCGCCCGACGCGTCCCGCCACCGGTCGTCGGCGGGACGCGCGGCGGTGACGCGGAACTCGCCGCGGGTCACTCGTCGGGCCGGCCCACCAGCTCCAGCACGGCCTCCGTGAACGCCTGCCCGCGGTGCGCGTAGTCGGTGAACATGTCCAGCGACGCGGCGGCGGGGGCGAGCACCACGGCGTCACCCGGCCGCGCCAGGGAACGGGCCGCGCGCACGGCGTCCGGCATGGTGGCGTCGTCCAGCACGGTCACGGGCACGGTCGGCGCGTGCC
>NZ_JBHTLK010000121.1:0-20490 GCF_042678885.1 Saccharothrix hoggarensis | reverse complement strand
CGGTCCACGAGGCTCGACACGGTGGCCTTGGTCAGGCCGGCGCGGGCGGCACGGCGGCGCGGACGGAGGGGGCGGCGCGGACGTGCTCGGGCTCCGGCTCCACCTCGGCCGGGCCGTAGTCGCGCTCGTGGTCCTCGGGCCCGTCGTCGTCGGGGATGGCGTCGCTGACCATCCGCATCGCCTCGGTGCCCTCACCCAGCGGCTCGAACGCGGCCATCACGTTCCGCGCGGCCTGCTTCTGCGCGACCCGGACCGTCTGCATGATCAGCGCGGTGAGCCGGGCGGAGCCGAGCTCGGTGGCGCGGTGGCCCAGCCGGATGTCGAGCAGACCCCCGTTCGGGCCGACCGTGACGGTCACCGCACCGTCCGGGCTGGACGCCGTGGCCTGGGAGTTCTCGAAGTTCTCCTGGAGGTCCGCCGACTTCCGCTGCAGGTCGGCCAGCTTGGCCTCGAAGTTGTCGAGCCACTGCTGGGGGTCCAAGGTCAACCTCCTGGGGTGGATACCGGTGCACCCTCGAGTCGACCGGAACCCGCCAACGCCGCCCCAACGCCCCACCAACGGGTGAGCCTGCGGTGTCCCGAACCCCCGCTCGCACGCCACCCGGCCCGTCCCGCGCCGGACCTCGGACCAGCGGTGATCGACCGCCGCGCCAGTCGGTCGGGGTAGTCGGCGAATCACGCCGAGTGGCGGCGCCGAGTGATCCCACCAACGATTAGGTCACGTGCGGACCGGTACGTGCGCAGGTCTCATTACTACGGGGTACGGTTCGCCACTCGGAAGCCCCGACGTCCAACCGTCGGGATTTGTCTGCTCCTCGATGAGCAGGGAGGGAGACGAGCCGTGCGTCGTCGAATGCGTGGCCTCGCGGTGGCCGCGATCGCGCTGACCAGCGTTCTGTCGATGGCCGCCTGCGCCAAGGACACCGGCGGTACCCAGCCGGGATCGACCAACACCGCCGAGGGCTGCAAGCTGGCTGACAAGCCGCCGGCCGCCGCCGCGACGTCCAGCGCCGCCACGTCGGACGAGAAGGTCGACGGCAGCGCGCTCAAGGTCGGCCTGGCCTACGACATCGGTGGTCGGGGCGACGCGTCGTTCAACGACTCGGCCGCGGCCGGCCTCGACAAGGCCAAGGCCGACTTCGGCATCGCGGAGGTCAAGGAACTGACCGCCGCGCCGAACGAGCCCGAGGACGCCAAGCAGACCCGGCTGCGCCAGCTCGCCGGCGAGGGCTTCAACCCGATCATCGGTGTCGGCTTCGCCTACGCCGAGTCGCTGAAGGTCGTCGCGCCGGAGTTCCCGAACGTCAAGTTCGCCATCGTGGACGGTGCGGTCGAGGGCGCGGCGAACGTCACGCCGCTGCTGTTCGCCGAGGAAGAGGGCTCGTTCCTGGCCGGCGTCATCGCCGCCTACAAGTCCAAGTCCTGCCACGTCGGCTTCGTGGGCGGCGTGGAGATCCCGCTGATCCAGAAGTTCGACGCGGGCTACGAGCAGGGCGCCAAGGCCGCCGCTCCGGACATCAAGATCGAGAAGAAGTACCTGACCCCGGCGGGCGACTTTACCGGTTTCCAGGACCCGACCAAGGGCCAGGAGGCCGCGACCGGCCAGGTCGAGGCGGGCGCCGACGTGCTGTACCACGCCGCCGGCGCGTCCGGCAAGGGCGTGTTCTCGGCCGCGAAGACCGGCAACGCGCTGGCCATCGGCGTCGACTCCGACCAGTACAACCAGAAGACGGTCGAGGAGTCGAAGGACGTCATCGTCTCGTCGATGCTGAAGCGCGTCGACGTCGCCGTGTACGACTTCGTCAAGGCCGTCGCCAAGAACGACCTGGCGAGCCTGCCCAAGGTGTTCGACCTGTCCGTGGACGGCGTCGGCTACTCCACCTCCGGCGGCAAGATCGACGAGAACCTGAAGGCCGTGCTCGAGGGCTACAAGGCTCAGATCATCGCGGGCAAGATCGACGTCAAGGACAAGCTGTAACCCCATCCGGCCTCCGGCGCACTGGGCCCTGCGAGCACACTCGCGGGGCCCAGTGCGTGGTTAGCCCCGGCGCAGCCGGAGATCAGACGGAGCTTCCATGAGCACTACCACCCCTGCCGTCGTCCTGTCGGGCATCACCAAGCGCTTCCCCGGTGTCGTCGCCAACAGCGACGTCCACCTGAGCGTGCAGGTCGGCGAGGTGCACGCGCTGTGCGGTGAGAACGGCGCGGGCAAGTCCACCCTGATGAAGATCCTGTACGGGATGCAGCAGCCCGACGAGGGCACCATCGAGGTGGGCGGCCAACCGGTCCGGTTCCGCACCCCGGCCGACGCGATCAAGGCCGGCATCGGCATGGTGCACCAGCACTTCATGCTCGCCGACAACCTGACCGTGCAGGAGAACGTCGTGCTGGGCGCGGAGTCGCTGCACGGCATCGGCGCCAAGGCCCGCAAGCGCATCCTGGAGCTGGCGGAGGCCACCGGCCTCACCGTCGACCCCGCCGTGCTCGTGGAACGCCTCGGCGTGGCCGACCGGCAGCGGGTGGAGATCCTGAAGGTGCTGTACCGCGGCGCCAAGGTGATCATCCTCGACGAGCCGACCGCGGTGCTCGTGCCGCAGGAGGTGGACGAGCTGTTCACCACCCTGCGCGGCATGCAGGAGCAGGGCTTCACGTTCCTGTTCATCTCGCACAAGCTGGACGAGGTCCGCGCGATCGCCGACTCCGTCACGATCATCCGCCGCGGCACCACGGTCGGCACCGCCGACCCGAAGGCGGTCAGCTCCCGCCAGCTCGCCGAGATGATGGTCGGCAGCGAGCTGCCCAGCCCCGAGACCCGCGAGTCCACCGTCACCGACCGCGTCGTGCTCAAGGTGGAGAACCTCGGCCTGGTCGCGGTGGAGGGCACCCGACCGGTGCTGGACGACATCGACCTGGTGGTGCGCGCGGGCGAGATCGTCGGCATCGCGGGCGTCGAGGGCAACGGCCAGACCGAGCTGGTCGAGACCATCATGGGCATGCGCAAGGCCCACCACGGCCGCGTGCTGCTCGGCGACCGCGACCTGACCAGGCTGGGCACGTTGGCGCGCCGCGAGGCGGGCATCGGCTACATCCCCGAGGACCGCCACCGGCAGGGCCTGCTGCTCACCCAGCCGCTGTGGGCGAACCGCATCCTCGGCCACCAGACCCGCCGCCCGGTGTCGAACGGCCAGTGGCTGGACCTCGCGGGCGCGAAGGACGACACGCGGCGCATCGTCGAGGAGTTCGACGTGCGCACGCCCGGCATCGACGTGGCCGCCGTCGCGCTGTCCGGCGGCAACCAGCAGAAGCTCGTGGTGGGCCGTGAGCTGGCCGGCGACCCGGTGCTGCTCATCGCGTCGCACCCCACGCGCGGCGTCGACGTCGGCGCGCAGGCGTTGATCTGGGACGAGATCAAGAACGCCCGCGCGCGCGGCCTCGCCGTGCTGCTCATCTCGGCCGACCTCGACGAGCTGATCGGCCTGTCCGACACGATCCGGGTCATGCTGCGCGGCCGGCTGGTCGCGGACGCCGACCCGGCCACGGTCACCCCGGAAGACCTCGGCAGCGCGATGACCGGCGCGGGCGCCACGAGCGCCGCCGTCGCCGAGCACGCCCCGGGCGGCGCGCACGCCCGCGGCGCGGAACTGGAAGGCGAGTAATGGGAATCTTGCGCGGCAAGCTGCTGCCGCCGGTCCTGGCGATCCTGTTCTCCGCCCTGCTGTGCGGCATCGCGCTGGTGGTGTCCGGCGCGAGCCCGCTGCGGGCGTTCGGGGTGATGCTGTCGCAGGTCGGTCAGGGCACCACCGCGGTGGACATCGTCAACAGCACCGGCACGTACTACATCGCGGCGCTCGCGGTGGCGATCGGGTTCCAGATGAACCTGTTCAACATCGGCGTCGAGGGCCAGTACCGGGTCGCGGCGGTCGTCGCGGCCGTGGTCGGCGGCTCGATCGCCCTGCCACCCGGCCTGCACGCCCTGGTGATCATCCTGACGGCCGCCGTCGCCGGCGCCCTGTGGGCCGCGATCCCGGCGATCCTCAAGGTCACGCGCGGCGTCAACGAGGTCATCTCGACCATCATGATGAACGGCCTCGCGCTCGGCCTCGCCGCGTACCTGATCGGCGCGGACGTGTTCGGCGAGCTGCGCGGCAACAACATCCGCACCCCGGAGATCCCGGAGTCCGGCTGGGTGCCCGGCATCCCGCTCGGCTCGTCCGGCACGGTGTTCGGCCTGGTCTTCCTGGCCGCGCTGCTGGGCATCGGCTACTGGGTGATGATGAACCGCACGCGGTTCGGGTTCGAGCTGCGGGCGTCCGGCGAGTCGTCCACGGCCGCCGCCGCGGGCGGTGTGAACGCCAAGAAGATGGTGCTGATCGCGATGCTCCTGTCCGGCGCCATCGCCGGCCTGGTGTCGATGCCCGAGATCCTGGGCCGCGACCACACCTACAACCTGAACTTCCCGGCCGGCATCGGGTTCTCCGGCATCGCGATCGCGCTGCTGGGGCGCAACCACCCCGGCGGCATCGCGTTCGGCGCGCTGCTGTGGGCGTTCCTGGACAAGTCGGGTCTCGCCCTCGACAACGTGGGCGTGCCCCGGGAGATCGTGACGATCATGCAGGGCGCGATCGTGCTGTCGGTCGTCGTGGCGTACGAGGTGGTCCGCCGGTTCGAGGTCGCCGCCCAACAGCGGCAGGTCGGTCGGCAGCTCGGAACGGTGGATGCGGCATGAGCACTTCGTTGATGAACCCCGCCGAGGCGCCGCTGGCCGTCCCGCCGCCTCGCAAGGCACGTCGCATCCCCGGCTGGGCCGTCGGCGCCCTGGGCGTGGCGGGCGCGGTCGTGCTGCTGTCCACCACGTCGTACCTGACCGGTGTGCCGCAGCTGACGTCCACCGGCACCATCCAGACCGCCGTGCGGCTCGCGCTGCCGATCCTGCTGGCCGCGCTCGGCGGCCTGTGGGCGGAACGCGCGGGCGTCGTGAACATCGGCCTCGAAGGCATGATGATCATGGGCACGTGGGGCGCGGCGTGGGCCGGCTACCAGTGGGGCCCGTGGGCGGCGCTCGTCGCGGCGGCCGTGTTCGGCGCGCTGGGCGGACTGCTGCACGCGATCGCGACCGTGACGTTCGGCGTCAACCACATCGTGTCCGGTGTGGCGATCAACCTGCTCGGGGCGGGCCTCACCAAGTACCTGTCCACGTTGATCTTCTTCCCGCTGTCGAACAACCCGCGAGAGTCGCCCGCGGTGCCGAAGTTCGACACCTACTCGGCGTCCGGGCTGTCCGACTGGCTCGGTCGGCTGGAGGCGCAGCAGCGGGTCGGCCTGTCGGACGTCGCCGGCATCCTGCGCGGCCTCGTCACGGGCGTGTCGCCGCTGACGATGCTGGCCATCCTGTTCGTCATCGGCAGCTACCTGCTGCTGTGGCGGACCCGGTTCGGGCTCCGGCTGCGGTCGTGCGGCGAGAACCCGGTGGCCGCGGAGTCGCTGGGCGTCAACGTCTACCTCTACAAGTACGTCGCGGTGATCGCGTCCGGCGCGCTGGCCGGCATCGGCGGCGCGGCGCTCGTGCTCAACCCCGGCCAGCCCGGCTACCTCGAAGGCCAGACCAACGGCCGCGGGTTCATCGGCCTCGCCGCGATGATCTTCGGCAACTGGCGGCCCGGCGGCCTGCTCGGCGGCGCGGCCCTGTTCGGGTACGCCGACGGGTTGCAGCTGCGGTCGGGCGGCAAGACGTTCCTGGCGCTGGTCTACGGCGCGGTGCTGCTGCTCGCCGTCATCGTGATCTGGCAGCTCGTCCGCCGCCGCTGGTTCGCCGCCGCGTTCGGCATCCTCGCCGCGGGCCTGCTGTACGCGGTGTACTACTCGGTGGACGAGGTGCCGAGCGAGCTGACCACCTACGCGCCGCACCTGGTGACGTTGATCGTGCTCGGGGTGGCGTCGCAGCGATTGCGCATGCCCGCGGCCGACGGCGTGGTGTACCGCCGTGGCTGACGTCGTCGTCGACTGGGAGCTGCTGCGGGCGCGTGCCGTCGAGGCCGCCCAGTCCGCCTACTGCCCGTACTCCGGGTTGCGAGTGGGGGCGGCGGCGGTGTGCTCGGACGGGCGGATCGTCGTCGGCTGCAACGTCGAGAACGCCGCCTACGGCGTCGGGCTGTGCGCCGAGTGCACGTTGGCGGGCCAGTTCTTCCTGACCGGCGGTGGCCGGCTGGTGGCGCTGGCCTGCCGCAGCGGCGCCGGCGACCTGCTGATGCCGTGCGGGCGCTGCCGCCAGGTGATCTACGAGCTGGGCGGCGGGGCCTGCCTGGTGGACACGCCGTCCGGGGTGCTGCCGATGACCTCGGTGCTGCCGGACGCGTTCGGACCGGAGGATTTGCCGTGACCGGGGCGACGGGGAACCACACCGCCGTGGACGTGATCCGGGCCAAGCGCGACGGCGCCCGGTTGACCGACGACCAGATCGACTGGGTGGTCGACGCCTACACGCGCGGTGCGGTGGCGGACGAGCAGATGTCCGCGCTGGCCATGGCGATCTTCCTGAACGGCATGGACACCGCCGAGACGGCACGGTGGACGCGCGCGATGGTGCGGTCCGGCGAGCGGCTGGCGCTGGACGTCGGCCGGCCCACCGTGGACAAGCACTCGACCGGCGGCGTCGGCGACAAGATCACCCTGCCGCTGGCCCCGCTGGTCGCCGCGTGCGGCGCCGCCGTGCCGCAGCTGTCCGGGCGCGGGCTCGGGCACACCGGGGGGACGCTCGACAAGCTGGAGTCCATCCCCGGGTGGCGGGCGCAGCTGTCCGTGGACGAGGTGACCGCGCAGCTGCGGTCGGTCGGCGCGGTCGTGTGCGCGGCCACGTCGGGTCTCGCGCCGGCGGACAAGAAGCTGTACGCGCTGCGGGACGTGACGGCGACCGTCGAGTCCATCCCGCTGATCGCGTCCTCGATCATGTCGAAGAAGATCGCCGAGGGCGCCGACGCGCTGGTGCTCGACGTGAAGGTCGGGTCGGGCGCGTTCATGAAGTCGCTGGACCAGGCGCGGGCGCTGGCGTCGGCCCTGGTGTCGATCGGCGTGGACCACGGGTTGCGGATCAGCGCCCTGCTGACCGACATGTCCGTGCCGCTCGGTCGGGCGGTCGGCAACGCGGTCGAGGTCGCCGAGTCGGTCGAGGTGCTGCGCGGCGGCGGGCCGGCGGACGTGGTCGAGCTGACCGTGGCCCTGGCGGAGGAGATGCTGTCGCGTGCCGGTGTCACGGCGTCGCCGGCGGACGTGCTGGCGTCCGGCGAGGCGTACGAGACGTGGGCGCGCATGATCCGGGCCCAGGGCGGCGACCCCGAGGCGCCGTTGCCGGTGGGGCGGCACAAGCACGTCGTCACCGCTCCGGAGGACGGCTACCTGACCGGCCTGGACGCCTACGCGGTCGGTGTGGCGGCGTGGCGCCTGGGCGCCGGCCGTGCCCGCAAGGAGGACCCGGTGCAGGCGGGCGCGGGCGTCCTGTGCCTGGCGAAGCCGGGCGACCGGGTCGCCAAGGGCCAACCGCTGCTGGAACTGCACACCGACACCCCGGACGCCGTGCCCGCCGCGCTCGACAGCCTGACCGGCGGGTACGCGATCGGCGACGCCCCACCGACCCGCGGCCCCCTCGTGATCGAGACGATCCGGGGCTGAGCTCTGCCTGACCCGTGCCTCCGGCAACTGTGTCGGAGGCACGGGCGCGGGCCTGGGTTCCGGCGGGTTGCCGTCTCGCGTTCCGGCGCGCTCGGGCGGAGTTCCAGGGGTTAAGTGCTTGCCCGCCGCCGGGCTACGGGCCGGAAGGCCGGCGGAATTGTCGGACCCCTCCGGCAGAATAAAAGCAGGGGTCCCCTGGGCGGGCAGGGTTCCGGCAAAGTCTTTTGTGCTGGTTGGGGCTGGATGAGAGCGGGCACGGCGCTCTGGTTGATCATGTGAGTGTCTAAGTCGCATGATCTTGGGAGTGCCGTGCCCGCCTTGTCATCCTGCCTGATGCCCGTGGTCGTGGACCGACTGGCCCCGATGCCGGTTGGGCAGGTCGTGGACCTGCGGGTTGTTCTTGACCGGGTGCCGGATCCGCGTCGGCGTCGGGGTGTGCGGCATTCGCTGGCCTCGATCCTGGCGTTGGCCGCGTCGGCGGTGGTGGCGGGTGCGCGGTCGTTCGCGGCGATCGCGGAGTGGGCGTCGGACGCGCCGCAGCAGTTGTTGCAGAGGCTCGGTGTCCGGTTCGACACCGGCCGGGGGCGGTTCGTGGCGCCGGAGGAGTCCACGGTGCGGCGGGTGTTGTCGAGGGTGGACGGTGACGCGCTGGACGCGGTGATCGGGGCCTGGTCGGACTCCCGGCTGCCCGACCGGGACCCGGCCGATCCGCCGCGGGCGGTGGCGGTGGACGGCAAGTCCGTGGCCGGCACGTTCGGCCGCGCCGGCGGCTCCGGGGTGCACCTGATGGCCGTGTTCCGCCACGACGACGGAACCGTGGCCGGTCAGCGGCAGGTCCCCACCGGCGGTGAGTTGGCCGGGTTCGCCCCGCTGCTGGACACGGTCGACCTGACCGGGACGGTGGTGACCGCCGACGCGCTGCACACCCAACGCGATCACGCCCGCCACCTGCACGATCGCGGGGCGCACTACGTGTTCACCGTCAAGACCGGCTGGCCTCGGGTCTACGCCCGACTCGATTCGCTGCCCTGGGACGACATGCCCCGCCTGGTCTTCGAGGAACAGGGTCACGGCCGCACCGAACTGCGCACCGTGCGGGTCGCCCCGCTCGGGGACCCCGGCTTCGGCGACGTGGACTTTCCCCACGCCCGCACCGCGTTCCTGGTCGAGCGCTACCGGACCTGCCACGCCACCGGCCGGCGCGGCGCCTACGCCGTGCTCGGAGTGACCAGCCTGACCGGCCGCGACGCCCACCCGGCCCGCATCGCCGACCTGCTCCGAGGCCACTGGAACATCGAGAACCGGCTCCACTGGGTCCGCGACGTCACCTACGGAGAAGACGCCTCCCGCATCCGCACCGGCAACGCCCCACGCGTCATGGCCTCACTGCGCAACCTCGCCATCAACGCCCTACGCCGCACAGGCCACACCAACATCGCCAAGGGGTTGCGCACCATGTCACGCAACCCCCGACGACCACTCCAACTCCTCGGAATCACCGACTGAACAGCACAAACGACTTTGCCGGAACCCTGCCCTGGGCGGGGACGTCTGCGAAGCACTGCGGGTGGAACCCGCGACATCACGGCGGCACACGAAGAGGCCCGGCCCGCGCACTGCGGACCGGGCCTCTCGGCTCACGCGATCAGGCGCCCTCGGCGATCAGGCGCCCTCGGCGGTCAGGTCGTCGTCGTCCACGTTGTTCCGGTTGTCGCCCGGCTTCGGCCCGTTCTTCCGGGTCCGCCGCTGCGGCCGGGGGAGGGCGGTGGGCGGCGGGGGCGGGGTGGGCGAGCCGCCGCCGAGGATCAGCTCCGCGAACGTCGCCATCGCCTCGTCCAGCTGGCCGCCGATGCGCAGCTCGGACTCCTGGTTGCTCTTGCGCACCATGGTGGCCATCGAGTCGGCGTCCGGCCGGGCGGACAGCGTGCCCTCGACCTTGGCGATGCCCTGCTCGACGACGCCGGACAGCTCGCCGAGGCGCGCCGCGAAGTCGTCCTCGACGGAGTCGAGGCGGGTGGTCATGGTGTCCAGGCGGGACGTGACCTGCTCCAGGCGCTGCGCCAGCGCCTCCAGGCGGTCCGTCGCGTCGACCTGGTCGCGGGTCTCGTCCAGCGCCGCGTGCAGCGCCTCGCGGGCCTCGTCCAGCTTGCCCGTCACGGTGCTGCGGGTGTCCGCGAGCGACGCGTTCAGCGACTCGCGCGTCTCCGCGATCGTCGCGTGCAGGCCGTCGCGCGTGCTGTTGAGGTTGTCGCGCGTCTCGTCCAGCTTGCCGTGCAGCGCGTTGGTCGTGTCGGTCACCGACCGCTGCAACGCCTCCCGCGTGCCGTCGAGGTGCTCGTGCACGCCCTCGTCGACCTCGTCCAACCGGCCCCGCAGCGCGGTCTCCAGCGCTTCGATGCGCTCGCGCAGCGGACCCGTGACGGCGGCCGGCACCTGCTCGACCTTGCCGTCCTGCTTGTCCAGGTGGCCGTCGAGGTCGTCCAGCCGCTTGTGGATGTGGGCGAGCTTGTCCTCCAAGCCGTCCATGCGGCCCGCGACACCCTCGAACCGGCCGGTCACCCCGTCGAGCCGGCCGTCGAGCTGCGCGAACGGCTTGGCGAGCTTGTCGACCAGCCCCTCGACGGCGCGCCCGATGCCCTGGACCGCCTGGTCCTGCGCCTCCAGCCGGGACAGCGCCTCGTCCAGCCGCTCGGCCAGCACGCTGACCTCGGTCCGGTCGGGCAGCTCGGACAGGCGCTTGCGAACGGAACCCAGCGACTCGAGCGGGGACATCCGTGCGTGGATCTCGTCCAGTGCGTCGAAGATCTGCTGCTGTTCGCTCTCACGGATCTCCGCGGCGCGCGTGAGCATGTTGCGCATCCGATCGAAGGACATCGTGGAGTTGTTGTTCTCGTTCACGGCTCGGGTGCCTTCGTCCAGGGGAGGGGAGACCTCCGGGAGCCTAGCCAGGTTGGGGCGGCGAGCTGTAGCGCCCCCCGGCGGGGACCGCCTGTCTCGGCCTTGCGTGTACTCCGTTCGAGTTACGGTGGCCGACCCTACCGGAGGGTAACCCGCAGCGGGCCTTCAACAGCGCGCCGTGAGCATCCGCCGTGTGAGTGACCTGTGCGCTGGTCACGGTTGCGGAAAGTTCTGCATCACGACTGCACAACGGCGAAAGCGGCCTCCAACCGAGTGGTTCTGGACACACCCGGTGACTCCGATGTGATCCTAGCGGCCGCAAGATCATTCCACACGGACCCGGCCCGGCGTGTCACCGGTATACCGTGACGACCATGCCGACCCCGCTTACCCAGGAGGCCCTCCGCAGCGCGCCGAAGGTGCTGCTGCACGACCACCTCGACGGTGGCCTCCGCCCCCAGACGGTGATCGAACTCGCCGACGCCTGCGGCCACCAGGGCCTGCCCACGACCGACCCGGTCGCCCTGGGCGCCTGGTTCCGCGACAACGCCAACTCGGGCTCCCTGGTCCGCTACCTCGAAGGCTTCGCGCACACGTGCGGCGTGATGCAGGACGAGGACGCGCTGGTGCGCGTGGCGTCCGAAGCCGTGCAGGACCTCGCCGCCGACGGCGTCGTCTACGCCGAGATCCGCTACGCGCCGGAGCTGTTCACGGACAAGTGCCTGAGCCTGGAGCAGGCCGTCGAGGCCGTGCAGGAGGGCTTCCGCCAGGGCGAGGCCGCGTCCGCGGGCCGGATCAGGGTCGGCACGCTGCTGTGCGCGATGCGCCAGAACGACGGGTGGCAGCGCATCGCCGACCTGGTGGTCCGCTACCGGGAGGCGGGCGTCGTCGGCTTCGACATCGCGGGCCCCGAGGCCGGGTTCCCGCCCAGCAAGGAGCTGTCCGCGTTCGAGTACCTGCGGCAGCAGAACGCCCACTTCACCATCCACGCGGCCGAGGCGGCGGGCGCCGAGTCGGCGTGGGAGGCCGTGCAGCTGGCGGGCGCGGAGCGGCTCGGCCACGGCGTGCGGCTGGCCGAGGACATCAAGGGCGACGAGGTCGGGCAGCTCGCCGCGTACGTGCGGGACCGGCGGATCGCGCTGGAGATGTGCCCGACGTCGAACGTGCACACCGGCGCCGTGCGGTCGCTGGCCGAGCACCCGATCAAGCGCATGGCCGAGCTGGGCTTCCGGGTCACCGTGAACACCGACAACCGGCTGATGAGCGACGTGTCGATGACCGGCGAGTTCGCCACCGTGGTCGAGCAGTTCGGCTTCGGCTGGGACGACCTGCGCAAGTTCACCGTCAACGCCGCGAAGGCCGCGTTCCTCACGCACGACGAGCGGCGCGCCCTGATCCAGGACGTGATCGAGCCCGCGTACGTCGCCCTCCAGCGGTAGGACGCCTGAACGACAGAGGTCGCGGGCTCCGACGGGGCCCGCGACCTCTTGTCTTGCTGTCCTTGCCGTGCGCGCTCAGCGGCACGACGACCGGCGCACGACGGCTAGTGCACCTTCAGCCGGTCCTCGAACGCCGCGACGAGGTTCCGCCACGCCACCTGCTCGTCGTCGAACGGCGCGCTCGGGGCCAACCGCGTGGGGTCGGGCTTCAGCACGTACGACACCAGCCAGCCCAGCCGCTCGGACTGGTTCAGCGCCACCTTCACGGTGTCGTCGTTCGCCCACTCGCCGGTGTCCTCCAGCAGCTCCACGACCAGGTCGAGCTGCGTGGGGTCGACCGCGTCCGGGCCGTCGGCGATGTCCTCGTCCAGGCCGGTGAGCACGTAGACGTTGTCCGGGTCGACCTGGACGTCCAGGTCGCCGCCGGTCGCCTTGGTGACCAGCTCGCCCCAGGTCGACACCTCGGCCAGGTCGTTGTCGTCGGCCTCCACGATGAACCGGGCCAGGGCGCGCGGCGACGTGAACACGTCGATCTTGCCCTTGCGGCCGAGGAACACCGGCTGGTCGTCGAGGTAGCAGCGCAGCGTGTAGTACTCGCCCGCCCCGCTGATGATCTTGATCGGGTCGATGCCGACCTCGCCCCAGAAGCCGACCGGCTCCTCGCCGTCCTCGTCGTCCTCGTCCTCGGTGTCGGCCGCCGCGGCGTTGGCCTCCTCGAACGCGGCCATCTCCTCCTGCGCGGCCTGGAGCGCGGTCTCGTCGACCTCCGGGGTGGTGATCACCTCGTCGATCGCGTCGAGCACCTCGTCCCACTTCTCGGCGACGACCTCGGCGATCTCGGTCCACAGCGCCTGACCCTCGCGGCCGGTGAACGGCAGCGTGCCCTGCGGGAGTAGCGAGAAGCCCTCCGCCGAGTCGAGGATCTCGTGCACCTTCTCGAGGTCGCACACGTCCGCCAGCGACCGCACGATCGACACCACGTCGGCCAGCTCGCCGATGACCCAGGTGTCGGGCTCCTCGGCGACCAGCTCCGGCACGCCGACCAGGTCGAACTGGTGGTTGTCGTCCGGCGACAGCTCACCGACCGACAGCGCGGGCACCACGTGCCACGCCGGGTGGTCGGTCAGGTCGTGCTCCTCGGCCTTGCGCACGAACGCCGCCAGGTGCGCGGCATCGGGGAACGCGTACAGGTCCTCCTCGTGGCCGAGGAATGCTTCCCACTCCTCGCCCTCTTCCCGCCAGCGCGGGGCCCACAGGGTGACCACATCACCCTGGGTGAGCCCCAGCTCGATCGGGACGATGTCCTGTGCCATCCGACCTCCCGGTCACGCCATGCCCCTTTGCGATGCGGGGGCAAGAGTACGGGGTCGATCACGCGCTACTGCCGTTGACCACGGAATGGGTCGGCGAAGTAGTCGTCGTCGTCCGTTTCCTCGGGCTCCGGACGGGGCGCGGGACGGTTCCCCTGCTGCCCCGCCCACGGTGGCGCGGGCTGTCCGGTGGGGCCGGTGGCGGTGGTCCCGGGCTCGGCGGGTGACGGGTGCGCGGGCCGTGGCTGGGCCCCTGACCAGCCGAAACTGCCCTGCTGGTGGGCAGGGCCGGGCCGGTTCGGCTCGACGGGGTGGCGCGGAGTGCCGGGTCGTCCGGGTTCGGCCGGGCGCGGTGGCGCGGCGGGTCGGCCCGGTTGCGCGTTCAAGTGCGGGCCGGGCCTGGCGGGTTCGGGAGGCCGCTGTCCGGCGAACGGCTGTGGTGCGGACCAGCCGGGATGGGCGGCGCCCGTCGACCGCGCGGCGCGCAGCGGCGGAGGGCCGGCGAACGCCTCCACCGTCATGGCCATGCTGTCGCCGAGCGACTTGGCCAATTCGTTGTAGCTCTTCTGCACGGCCGCGTCGGTCGCCAGCCGGGCCGTCTCGACGACCAGCCTGCCGATCGCGTCCGCGCCCTGCGCCAGCGCGTTCGGGTGCAGGTCGAGCGACGTCAGCTCACCCGTCGCGGTCGCGGTGGCCCGCGCCAGGCCGGTCGGGTGGTCGGCGGCGCCGGTGGTCCGGGCCAGGACCTCGGTCAGGCCTTCGGCCGCCGCGAGCCGTTCCTCCTGCGTCACCGCGAACTCCTCAGGTACGAGCCGCCGCCGAACCCGTCGTCGTCGGACCCGTCGTCCGGGCCGGGCTCGAACCCGATCTCCGCCAACGCCCGCACCGCCGCCGGGTCGGCCACCCGTTCCAGCGTCCGGTGCAGGCGGGACGCGGCGTCGCGGGACGCCCGCGCCGACACGCGCAGGATCTCGTCCGCCAACGCCCGCGGTCCCATCGTCAACGCCGCCGGCGACACCCGCACCTCCCGCGGTGGCCCGCCGGGCGCCGTGACGACCGTGACCGCGCCGTCCGGGGACGACGCCCGACCGAGCACGGGCCCGGTGCGCGCCACGTGCTCGGAAATCCGCCGCTCGGTGTCCGCGACCCGCTGGGCCGCCCGCTCCGCCTCGTCCACGTCCTCAGCCCGTCGGTCGGTAGAAACCCATGAAGCCCATGCCGCTGTTGCTGGTGCGGATCGGGTTGACCTGCACCGGGTCGCCCGCCTCCACCATCTGCCCGTTGCCGATCACCATCGCCACGTGCCCGTCCCACACCACCAGGTCGCCGGGCAGCAGCTGGTCCGGCGGCACGGACGCGCCCATCGCCTGCGACGACGCGGGCCGCGGGATGTCGAACCCGCCGCCCCCGTACGCCCACTGGGTGAGGCCGCTGCAGTCCGTGCCCTGCGGCGGGTTCGCGCCGCCCCACACGTACGGGGTGCCCAGCGCGGACAGCGCGTTGCGCACCGCCCGCGCGGCGGTCTCGTTCGGCGCTTCGGCGGAACTGCCGTCCGGCAGGTTTACGCCGACGCCGGTGCCGGGCTGCGGCGGGATGGCGACCGGCAGGCGTGGACCGACGGCACCGCCGCCGCCACCGCCTCCTCCGCCACCGCCGCCCCCTCCGCCCCCTCCGCCACCGCCGGCGCCACCACCGCCACCGGACGACGACTGGTTCCCGCCGTCACCACTCGTGGACGACGCGGACGACGCCGAAGACGTGGACGTGGTGCCGCCGCCCTCCGCGCCCAACGGGTCGCCGAGCCCGGCGAAGTCGGGGTGCTGCAAGCCCCGCAGCCGCGTGGCGACGTCGGTCAGCGCGGTGCGGACCTTGTCCAACTCCTGACCGGTCCGGCCCTCGTACTCGCGCGCCTTCGCGGTCACCTCGGCCGCCACCGCGAGCACGGCGCCGATCCCGCCGAACACCGACGACGCCGCGGCCGCCGCCAACCGGGGCCACGCCCAGCCGGTGAACTCGTCGATCAGGCCCTGGATCGCGGTCTTGCCGGAGTTCACCGCGTCGACCGCCGTCGTGGCGGCCTCCCGGGTGGCCGTCGCGTTGCGCGCCAACGTGCCCACGCCGCCCGAGAACGTCGAGACGCGCGCCTGGAACGCGTTCGCCTTCTCGCCGTACCAGTTCGCCAACGCCGCGTTCGCCGCGCCCGTGTGCCTGCCGTCGATCTCCGTCAACGCCGAGGAGGCCCGCCCGAACGCGTCGGCCGCGCTCGTCGCGCCGCCCGTGTCGCCCTCCAGCTTGGCCAGGTGGTCCTTCATGGGCTGGACCAGGCCCGCCAGGAATCCGCCGACGTCCACGTCAGACCCGGTAGGCCCGGTCGAGGTCGGCGCTGTTGCGTGCCTCCTGCTCCACGTACGCCTCGCCGGTCTGCCGCACGGCGGTCGCGAACGCCGCCAGCCCCGCCGACGCGGCGGCCACACCGTCCACTTGGGCCTGTGCCGCGGCCTGGAACGCCGCGCCCAGCCCGACCTCGTCCCCGACCCTGCCGAAGCTGCCCGAGGCCAACGACGTCGTGCCCGCCAACGTGGACGTGCCGACCGCGCCGACCTCGCTCGCCAGACCCGACGCCGCGCTGCCGTACGCCGACAGCGCCGCGGTGTCGACGCCGAAACCCTGTTCCACCCGAGTCCCCCTCTTGGTGCCGTGCGACCGCGATCCTGCCCCATCGGGAACCGCGATGTGCGGCGTTCGGCCAGATCCTGCCCCGATGGGCGGTACCACCGGAGGCGACGGCACCTGATCATGTGGTGGTGGGTGTTTTGCGCCATTGGGAGCGGATCGTGGCGTGGCTCGACCACCACGCCCCCTTGACCGGTTCGGCGTTCATCCCCCCGGAGGGCAACGCCGCCGTCGAGGCGCTGGCGCACGCGAGCGGGCTGGAGCCGCCGGACGAGCTCCGCGCGTGGTGGGCCGTCTGCGGCGGCACCGCGGACCTGGCGTTCGCCGAGGTGCTGCCGCCGTTCTACACCCCGCTCGGCCCGTCCAACTCGTTGCGCTCGTGGCGGTTGAAGGAGCGGTTCTGGCCCGCGGACCTCGACACGGAGGCGGGCACGGCGACGTCCGGCTTCCACCCGATGTGGCTGCCGATCGCGTTCGACGGGTGCGGCGACGCGTTGGCGGTCGACCTGAGGCCGGGCGTGCTGTCCGGGTGCGTGGTCGAGTGGGACCGCGAGGCGGGCGAGGTGCTGAAGCCCGAGTGGACCAGCCTGGACGAGATGCTGGACCAGGTCGCCACGGCCCTGGAGCACCGCGGCAGGCTCGGCCACTGCGAACCGCTCGTCACGACCGACGGCCGCCTGGGCTGGCGCACGAACTAGTGAAGGTTCGTCCTGGGCGTTGAACTCGGGTGTTCTGAACGCAGGACATGCGCGTGCTGAACGCAGGACTCGCGCGGTGATCACTCCGGTGGGTGAAATCCGGGCGTGCCGAGGTGTCGGGTCCGGGAAGTTGCTCTTGGCTGCTGGATGGGTGTCAAGGTCGACCTCACCAGGAGCCGGACATGCAGATCAGTCGCATTGGCGCGGTAGGCGCTGCCGTCGTTCTCGCCGTCGTCGCGATCGCGTGGGCGCCGAATGCGCAGCCGAGGCTCCAGGCCGAGGTGAACCCCGTGCGGCCGGTCGCGCCGAACGACGTGTACGCCGATCCGAGCCACGGGTTCCTGGTGCTGGTCGAGGGCGACGCCGGGCTGTACGAGAACGAGACGGAAGGCCCGGTCGCCGTGGGCGGCGACGTCCGCTTCCGCCAGTACAACGTGGGGCCCAACAACCCCGGCACCTACGTCCTGGCCCCTGACACCCAGCCGACCAGCTTCGTCGTGGGCGGTGCGATCGACTTCGCCGGGAGCACGGGCACGCTCAGCGTCCTGAACAACTCCTACGCCAAGATCGGTGACCTGACGGGCGCCGATGTGATCCCGTCCGGCGGCGTGACGTGGGTCGTGCCGGACGGCGCGGGCCCGAACACCTCACCGGGCGTGTCGATCCAGACCTCGCAGCCCGCCGAGTCGGTCGCGGGCGCGAGCGGGTTCGACTTCGCGTCGCTGTTCGCGACCTACCGGAGCCTCAACGCGGAGATGTTCGCGTGCCCGTCCACCGTGACGTTGACCGACCAGAACGGCCAGGGCCCGTGGAACGGCGCCGACCCCAACGCCACCCTCGGCCTCCAGCCGGGCCAGAACGTGCTGACCCTGACCCCCGAGCAGATCAGCACGCTGGACAACATCAACCCGCGCAACGGCTACCTCCAGCCCGGCGACCAGGCGTGGTTGATCATCAACGTCGACGTGTCCGGCGACTACACCTTCGACCCGCCGAACCCGAGCTGGCAGGGCAACGAGCCGTCGCAGCACGTGCTGTGGAACTTCACCACCTCGGGGACGATCACGCTGCCGCCGAACTCGCCCACGGTCTGGGGCACGATCTACGCGCCGAACGCCACCCTGGTCGACCTCAGCTCGTCCAACATCGAAGGCGCCGTGGTGGTCAAGGCGCTCGAGGCGGGCGGCGCGACGGGCGGCAGCGGCGGCGAGATCCACTACGCCCCGTTCGACAACATCGTCACCACCTGCACGAGCCCCACCACCACGACCACAACAACCACCACTACGACAACGACCACCACAACAACGACCACCACAACAACGACAACCACCGAGCCGACCACCACCACAACCGAACCCACTACGACGACCACCACGACGACCACTACGACCGAGCCCACCACCACGAGCACCACTACGACGACAACCCAACAACCCACCACCACGACCGAGCCGACCACCACGACGCAGCCCACAACGACCACCACGCAGCAGCCCACAACGACCACCACGACGCGGCCGACGACAACCACGACGCAGCCCACGACCACCACCGAGCCGACCACCACGACGACCGACACCACCGCCACGACGACGAGCGCCACCACGACGAGCGCCACCACGACGACCGGGACCACTACCGGGACCACCACCGGGACTACGACGACCGGCGTCACCACCGGCACGACGACCAGCGGCGCGACCAGCGGGACCACGAGTCGGCCGAGCGACGTCCACCCGACCCACCCCGGCCAACCGGGCGATGACGACCTGGCCGACACCGGAGCCCCGATCCGCGGCACCCTGGCCCTCGGCGGCCTCCTGCTGCTGACCGGCGCCGCCGCACTGGCCCTGACCAGGCTGCGCGACCGTCGGAGCTGACCCACCGGCCCGCGATCTCCGGTAGACTGGTAGTCGCAGCTCAGAGCACTCGCGGGAGGTGGCATGGCGGACGTCCACGACGTGGCCGCGGCCGTGCTCGACGCCACCGGGCCCGAGTCGCCGATGAAGCTGCAGAAGCTGCTCTACTACGCCCAGGCGTGGCACCTCGCCGAGCACGGCGAGCCGCTGTTCGACGCCCGGATCGAGGCGTGGCGGCGAGGTCCCGTGGTGCCCGAGGTCTACTACCGCCACCAGGGCCGGTCCGAGGTCTGCGCGTGGGAAGAGGGCGATCCGGGCAGGCTCACCGGACGTGAGTGCGCGGTCGTCGCGTCGGTGGTCGAGCGGTACGGCCACTTCACCCGGCACCAGTTGAGCGACATGGCGCACGACGAGGAGCCGTGGCGCTCGGCGCGCGGTGACCTGCCCGAGTCGGAGCCGAGCAGCGCGCCCCTCTCGCACGAGGTGATGGCCCGCTACTTCCGCAGGCTGACGAGCGGTGGCGAGGAAGCGATCGCCGAGGCCGTCGGCAGCGCCCGGCTGGAGGGCTTGGCCGTGCCGAACGACGTGGTGGCCACCATGCGTGCCGTCGCGGCGGGGGAGCTGACCGTGGACGAGGCGATCGCCCGGGAGATCGAGGCGCTGCGCCGGTAGTGGACGAAGACCCCTACCTGGACCCCGCGTCCGGGGTGCTGCGCAACAACCTGGGCCTGACCGACCCGGCCGAGTGCGACTTCGCCGAGACGCGGCTGAGCACGATGCGCGTCGAACAGCTCGCGATGGCGCCGCTGCCCGGCCTGTACGACTTGGCCCACCTGCGTGCCTTCCACCGCCGCATCTTCGGCGACTTCTACCCGTGGGCCGGTGAGCTCCGGCGGGTCAACATCGGCAAGTCGGCGTTGTTCGCCGCGTGGCAGCAGGTCGAGCCCTACGCGACCGGCGTGTTCGACGGTCTGAGGAGGGAGCGCTACCTGCGCGGCCTGCCGCGTGAGGCGTTCCTGGACCGGTTCGCGCACTACTTCGCCGAGGTCAACGCCGTGCACCCGTTCCGGGAGGGCAACGGGCGCGCGCAACGGGCGTTCTTCCGGCAGTTGGCGCGGGAGGCGGGCTGGAAGGTCGCCGTGCACACGCTGGACAGGACCGCGTTCATCGACGCGTGCGAGCAGAGCCTCACCCGGTCGGATGACGCGTTGCGCGACCTGTTCGACACGGTCTTGACCCCGGCCTGACCGGGTACCCGTGGCCATGACCAGCTACGAGCACCGGGCACCGGTCGAGATGGCCGCGGGAGAGCTGTTCGACTTCCTGTCGCGGCCCGGGAGCCTGCCCCAGCACCTGCCCGGTTTGTCCGGCTCCACCCCCCGCGTCGACCACGACCGCCGGCGCGTGTCCTGGGAGGAGGGCGGCTACCGGGGTGAGCTGACGGTCGTCGACGCCGGCGCGGGCCGCAGCGAGGTGACGATCGCCGTGGCCACCGAGGAACCCGGTGACGTGCAGCGGGAGCTGGAGGAGGCGCTCGCGGCCGTGGTGCACCGGGCCACCGCCGAAGCCGACGTCAAGGCCGCCTCGGAGCAGGACACCTGGTACTGATGTGATGCACGTCACTCTGCGGTGAGAACCTTTCCCGTGAACGGGGCGTCTTGCCGGGTGTGAACGAGGACCAGCTGGTCCGCGCCGTGGCCCGTGGCGACCGCGCGGCCTTCGAGGAGCTCTACCGCCGCACGTCGCCGTGGCTGGCCGTGCGCCTGCGCCGCCGGTGTGCCGACGAGCAGGTCGTGGCCGAGGTCATGCAGGAGACCTACCTGGCGGTGTGGCGTGCGGCGGGGTCGTTCGCGGGCGCGGCGGTCGACGGCACGGCGGTCGGGTGGCTGTGGACGATCGCGGCGCGGCGGCTGGTCGACGCGTTCCGCAAGCGCGCGCGCCAGGCCCG
>NZ_JBHTLK010000120.1:0-20578 GCF_042678885.1 Saccharothrix hoggarensis | reverse complement strand
GCCGAGGCGCAGCGCGTCGAGCACCGCGCCGCGCTCGCGCAGCCGGGCCACCGCCGCCGGACCGCCCGCGATGATCTCCCGCACGGCCAGTTCGTCGCACAGGCCCGCGCCGGCGACCAGCGTGTCGCGCACGTGCGCGTCGACCGAGTCGCCCTCGTCGTGCTCGCCCGGCAGCACGACGGCCACGCCGCCCTGCGCCCACCGGGTGTTGCCGTCCTCGCCCGCCGCCTTGGTGACCACCAGGACCCGCAGCCCCAGCTCACGCGCGCGCAGCGCCGCCGTCAGACCCGCGACCCCCGTGCCGACGACCACCAGGTCGGCACGGGCCTCCCACAGCGGGGTGCTCACTCGCCGCCGCCGGGCTTGCCGATCTCGATCATGCGCTGCACCGCGCCCCGGGCCCGCGCCGCGGTCTCCGGGTCGACGTGCACCTCGTCCTTGTTCTCGCGCAGCCCGCGCAGCAGGGCCGCCGGGGTGATCATCTTCATGTACCGGCACGACGCCCGGTCGTTCACGGCCCGGAAGTCGATCTCCGGCGCGGCCCGGCGCAGCTGGTGCAGCATGCCGATCTCGGTGGCGACCAGCACCGACTTCGCGCTGGTCTGCCGCGCGGCGGTGATCATGTCGCCGGTCGAGAGGATCCTCACCTTGTCCGCCGGGACGGTGCCCTCGCCCGCGAGGTAGAGCGCCGACGTGGCGCAGCCGCACTCGGGGTGGATGAACAGGTCGGCGTCCGGGTTCGCCGCCGCGCGCTCGGCCAGCTCGGGGCCGTTGATGCCCGCGTGGACGTGGCACTCGCCCGCCCAGATGTGCAGGTTCTCGCGGCCCGTCTCGCGCTTGACGTGCGCGCCGAGGAACTGGTCCGGCAGGAACAGCACCTCGCGGTCGGCCGGGATCGACGCGACCACGTCCACCGCGTTCGACGAGGTGCAGCAGATGTCGGTCTCCGCCTTCACCTCGGCGGTGGTGTTGACGTAGGAGACGACGACCGCGCCGGGGTGCTCGGCCTTCCACGCCCGCAGCTGGTCGCCGGTGATCGAGTCGGCGAGCGAGCAGCCCGCCCGCTCGTCCGGGATGAGCACGGTCTTGTGCGGCGCGAGGATCTTCGCGGTCTCGGCCATGAAGTGCACGCCGCAGAACACGATGGTGGACGCGTCGCTCGCGGCCGCGATGCGGCTGAGCGCCAGCGAGTCACCGGTGTGGTGCGCGATGTCCTGGATCTCGGGCAGCTGGTAGTTGTGCGCCAGGATGACCGCGTCCCGCTCGCGGGCCAGCTCCAGCACCTCGTCACGCCATGCGGCGTCCGGCGCGATGCCGTCGTAGGCGCCGTCCGAGGTTCGCTCCACGTAGGCGGTAGCGACCATGGGTTCCTCCCTTGAGCCAGGTTTTCGCCTAACGGTCGAAAACGTGGCCGATAGTATCAGCCGAGTGGGACTGGCGGGACATGAGGTGCTGGCCGCGGTGCTCCAGGTGAGAGCCGGATCACTCCAGGTCATGCTGTGGGAGCGCGGTCGGGAGCCGCACGCGCACCGCTGGTCACTGCCCGGTGGCGGGCTCGGCGACGACGAGGACGTCGAGGCGTCGATCCGCCGTCAGCTGGCCGAGAAGGTCGACGTGCGGCAGTTGTCACACGTCGAGCAGCTCGCCGTCTTCAGCAACCCGAAGCGCGTGCCGGGGCTCCGCGTCGTCGCCACCGCGTTCCTCGGCCTGGTGCCGTCCCACATCGACCCCGTCGTGCCGGCCGACACGGCGTGGCACCCCGTGGACGACCTGCCCGCGACCGCGTTCGACCACGAGGCGATCTGCCGCCGCGCCCGCAACCGGCTCGCGTCGAAGCTCTCGTACACCAACCTGGGGTTCGCGCTGGCGCCGCCGGAGTTCACCATCTCCGCGCTGCGCTCGCTGTACTCGGCGGCCCTGGGCTACAAGGTGTCGGCGACCAACCTGCAGCGCGTGCTGTCGCGGCGCGGGCTGCTGGAGCCGACCGGCGGCACCGTGCAGCCCGGACCGTCCGGCGGCAGGCCCGCGGCGCTGTTCCGGTTCGTGTCGGGCGAGATGCGGGTCACCGACCCGTTCGCCGTGCTGCGCCCGCCGTCCACCCGTAGCTTGGGCTCGTGACCGCGACGCTCCCCCTGTTCCCGCTGGGCACCGTGCTGCTGCCCGGGGCGTCCCTGCCGCTGCACGTCTTCGAGCCCCGGTACCGACAGCTCACCGTCGACCTGGTGACGGGCGCGGTGCCGGAGCGCACGTTCGGCGTCGTGTCGATCAAGCAGGGCTGGGAGGTCGGCGCGGAGAACGTCGAGGCGCTGTGCGACGTCGGCTGCACCGCCGTCCTGCAGGAGGCGCGGCGGCTGCCCGACGGGCGGTACGACCTGACCACCACCGGCGGCCGGCGGTTCCGGCTGCTCGACGTGGACGAGGACAGCGCGCCGTACCTGGTCGGCTCGGTGGAGTGGCTGCCGGACACCGCCGGGCCGCCGGAGGTCGAGGCCCTCCTGCCGCTGCTGGCGCGCAGCGCGCGGGCCGCCCACGGCCGGTACCGCGAGGCGGCGTTCCAGAGCGCCGGCCGCCGACCGCCCGCCGAGGACACCCCGCCGGCCGACCTGGCGTACGCGCTGGCGGGCGACTGCCTGCTGACGCTGGAGGACCGCCAGCGCCTGCTTGAGGAGACGTCGCCGGCCCGCCGGCTGCGGCTCGTCCGCGCCGTCCTGCACCGCGAGGCGGGCATCCTCGACGCGCTGAGCGCCGTGCCGGCGCCGCTGTCGGAACTGGGACACCTGCCCCACCGCAACTGACCGTCCGGTCACTAAGCTTCCCCGCGCACCGCCTCACGGGTACCGGGACGAGCCGCAAGGGACGGGACACGAGGATGAACGCCATTCGCGCGCTGCTGGACCGCGGTGTCCCCCTGGTCGCGGCCAGCTTCGACGACACCGACTGCGAGCGCGCGGCGAAGGCGGCGGTCGAGGCCGAGGTCGACGTGGCGGAGCTGCGGCTCGACCAGTTCTCCACCACCGACCCCGAGCACGTCCGGGAGCAGATCGGCGCCTTCCGCGACCTGCCCGTCCTGGCCACCGCGCGGTCCGCGCGGGAGGGCGGCGGGTGGACCGGGACGGACGAGGCACGCCTCGCCCTGTTCCGCGCGGTCGCGCCGCTGGTCGACGCGGTGGACGTCGAGCTGTCGTCCCGCGAGATCCTGGCCGACGTGGTCGCGGCCGCCCGGCGGCACGACGCCGTGGTGATCGTCTCGTTCCACGACTTCGACCGCACGCCGCCGATCGACCGGCTGCGCGCCACCGTCGCCGAGGCGAAGGCCGCGGGCGCCGACATCGTCAAGGTCTCCACGATGGCGACGTCGCGCGCCGACGTGAAGGCGCTGGCCACGTTGTTGACGGAGGCCGACGACGACACCGGGCTGATCGTCATCGCGATGGGCGAGATCGGCAGCGTCTCCCGGATCTTCTTCCCCGCGCTCGGCTCCCGGCTCACGTACTCGTTCGTGGACCACCGGCCGACGTCCGGGCAGCTCGGCTACGCCGAGACGTTCCGGCTCCTGCGCCGCTTCTACCCGGACTTCGACCAGCGGAAGACCGCCGAGCTGTAGCACCTCCCCCACCCCGCGCCGGCGCTCGTGACACCTGGGCGTCGGCCTTTCGCGCTGCCTCCGCCTTCCTTCACGGTGACTCACCGTGCGCGTCGACGTGCACACGGTGGAGTGTTGATTCGTCCTCTTGCCCTCTAGTGGGATTGTTCAACAATCCCCTACCGTGTGGTGCACGACACACCACCACGGCTGCGAGGTGATCCACATGAGCACCACGGACACGGGCACCAAAGACGGACCGTTCACCTGGTTCCACACGCTGGGCCGCAACGGCAAGCGCGCCTTCGTGGGCGCGTTCGGCGGGTTCGGCCTGGACGCCTACGACTACCAGGTCCTCCCCCTCGGGCTCTTCGCCATCACCGCCTACTTCGGCATCAGCAACGCCCAGGCGGGCCTGCTCAACACCGTCACGCTGGTCGTCTCGGCGCTCGGCGGCGCGATCGCGGGTGTCCTCGCGGACCGCGTCGGCCGCGTCCGCACCCTCATGATCACCGTCATCACCTACGCCGTGTTCACGGTCCTGTGCGGGTTCGCCACCAGCTACGAGACGCTGCTGGTCTTCCGCGCCCTCCAGGGCCTCGGCTTCGGCGGCGAGTGGGCGGCCGGCGCGATCCTCGTCGCCGAGTACTGCAAGCCGCGGTACCGGGGGCGCACGGTCGCGTTCATCCAGAGCTCGTGGGCCGTGGGCTGGGGCCTGAGCGTCGTCGTCTACACCCTCGTGTTCAGCTTCGTCCCGCAGGACTTCGCGTGGCGCGTGCTGTTCTGGACCGGCGCGATCCCCGCCATCCTGGTGTTCTACGTGCGCCGCAACGTCAAGGACGCGCCCCGGGCCGAGAAGTCGCTGCACACCAGCCCGCGCAAGGGCGACTTCAGGGCGGTCTTCCGCGGCCCGCTCGGCCGCACCACGCTGTTCGCGTCGCTGCTCGCCACCGGTGTGCAGGGCGGCTACTACACCCTGGCGGGCTGGGTGCCGACGTTCCTCCGGACCGAACGGGGCCTCAGCGTCGTCGGCACCGGCGGCTACCTGGCGCTGCTGATCAGCGGCGCGTTCGCCGGGTACGTCACCGGCGGCTACCTGACCGACCGGCTGGGCCGCAAGCGCACCTTCACCCTGTTCGCCGTGCTCAGCGCGATCCTCATCGTCCTGTTCACCCAGATACCGTCGGGGGCGAACTGGCTGATCCTGCTGGTCACGTTCCCGCTCGGGTTCACCACGTCCGCGATCTTCAGCGGCTTCGGCTCGTTCCTGGCCGAGCTGTACCCGACGGACCTGCGCGGCACCGGCCAGGGCTTCACCTACAACTTCGGCCGCGCGGTCGGGGCGTTGTTCCCGACCCTGGTGGGCTTCCTGGCGGCGGGCATGGGCGTCGGCGGCGCGATGGTCTTCGGCGCGGTCGCCTACGGCCTGGCCGTCGTGGCCCTCCTCGGCCTCCCCGAGACGAAGGGAGTGGAGCTGGCATGACCATGACACCGCACGAGGTGCGCGCCCGCCACGACGGCCCGACGACCGGGCTCGCGGACGGCTACGCGCAGGCCAACCTGATCGCCGTGCCCCGGGACTGGGCTTACGACGTGCTGCTGTTCACCCAGCGCAACCCCAAGCCGTGCCCCGTCCTGGACGTCACCGACGCCGGCAGCACCACCACCGTCCTCGCGGGCAACGCCGACCTGATGCGCGACGTGCCCCGCTACCGGGTCTGAGCGCACGGCGAGCTGGTGGCCGAACCCACCGACGCGTCCGAGCACTGGCGGGACGACCTGGTGGCGTTCCTCATCGGGTGCAGCTTCACGTTCGAGTCCGCGCTGAAGCGGGCGGGCGTCCCGCTGCGGCACGTCGAGCAGGGCCGCAACGTCCCGATGTACGTCACCGACCGCGAGTGCCGCCCGGCGGGACGCCTGCACGGCCCGCTGGTCGTGTCGATGCGGTACGTCCCGGCGGACCTGGTGGACACGGCGACGCGGGTCACCGCCCGCATGCCCGCCGTGCACGGCGCGCCGGTTCACGTGGGCGACCCGGCGGCGCTCGGCATCGACGACCCCGACCGGCCGGACTTCGGCGACCGCACCGAGCCGCGCGACGGCGACGTGCCGGTGTTCTGGGCGTGCGGCGTGACACCGCAGGCCGCCGTGATGGCGTCGAAGCCGCCGTTCGCGATCACCCACGCGCCGGGCCACATGTTCGTCACCGACGTGCCGGACACGGCGTACGTGCTCTGACCGGCAGCGCGCTAGCCGAGCCGCCGACCCAGGTCGTCCAACCCGTTCCACGCCGCCAGGCAGCCGTACGCCAGCGCCGTGCCCAAGGGCCACGCCAGCACGCCCCACCACGTCTCCAGCACCGGGGCCAGGGCGATCACGTCGCCCACCTCGGGCGCGGCGCCGACGGTGTACCGGCCGGCCGCCGAGCCGGTGCCGGTGAGCTGGCCGAGGTACGCGGCCACCCCGGCGCCGAGCGTGGCGCCCAGCATCACCACGGGCCCGCGCCGTTCCCGCAGCATCCACACCGCGATGCCGGTCACCAGGCCGGCGCCCAAGCCGATCAGCACGAACAACATCAGGCCGTCGAGCCGGTGGTAGCTCTCGCCGGTCACCGGGATCAGCGACCCGTCCTGCTGCACCACCACGTTCTGGGGCGGCGCGAGCCGCGCCCACAGCCACCCCGCGGGCAGCCCGAGCAGCGCGATCGCGGACAGCACGGAGAACGCGGGCAGCAGGTCGCGCTTCACCACGACCCGCGGCCGCCGCGCCACGTAGTAGTACTCGAACGCCGGCGCGGGTGGCACGCGAACGGGCGCCGCCCGCTCGTCCACCGGTTGCTCCGCCACCCGACGACCTCCCTGCACCCGTGACCAGATGCAGGGCAGGTTACCGCGCTGAGGTGATCTCGCCGTGACGGCTGCACGTGGCCGTCCACCCGGCCGGGGTCACCTGCACCACCATCCGCCGCGCGCACTCGCCGCAGAACCGCGGCGGGTCGATGACACCGAGCCGCGAGGCGCACGCCGAGTGGTCGGCCTCCGCGCGCGCCTTGCCGCAATACCCGCAGTACGTCACAGCACCCAGCCCACTCGTCACAGGGTCTTGCTCAGTTCCTTGATCGGCATGGACAGCTCGGTCAGCATGTCGAGGTCCTGCTGCGCCGGGCGGCCCAGGTTGGTCAGGTAGTTGCCGACGATGATCGCGTTGACGCCGCCGAGCATGCCCTGCTTCGCGCCGAGGTCGCCGAACGTCAGCTCGCGGCCGCCCGCGAAGCGCAGGATCGTGCGCGGCAGGGCGAGCCGGAACGCTCCCACGGCCCGCAGCGCGTCGGGGCCCTCCACGACGGGGTAGTTCTCGTACGGGGTGCCGGGGTTCGGGATGAGGAAGTTCAGCGGCACCTCGTCGGGCTCCAGCGCGGCCAGCTGCACGGCGAACTCGGCGCGCTGCGCCAGCGTCTCGCCCATGCCGATGATGCCGCCGCAGCAGACCTCCATGCCCGCCTCGCGGATCATCGTCAACGTCTCCCAGCGCTCTTCCCACGAGTGCGTGGTGACCACGTTGGGGAAGTGCGAGCGGGCCGTCTCCAGGTTGTGGTTGTAGCGGTGGACGCCCATGTCCACCAGCTCGTCCACCTGCTCCTGGGTGAGCATGCCGAGCGAGCACGCGATCTGGATGTCGTTGCCGTCCTCGCGGATGGCCTTGATGCCGTCGCGCACCTGCGACAGCAGCCGCTTGTCCGGCCCGCGCACGGCGGCGACGATGCAGAACTCCGTCGCGCCGGTCTCGGCGGTCTGCCGGGCCGCCTTCACCAGGCCGGGGATGTCCAGCCACGCCGAGCGCACCGGCGAGGGGAACTGCCCGGACTGGGAGCAGAAGTGGCAGTCCTCGGGGCAGCCGCCGGTCTTCAGCGACACGATGCCCTCGACCTCGACCTCCGGGCCGCACCAGCGCATGCGCACGGCGTGCGCCAGCTCCAGCAGGTCCGGGATGCGCTCGTCGGGCAGCTGGAGGACTTCGAGCACCTGCTCCTCGGACAGCCCGACACCCTGCTCCAGCACCTGCTCGCGGGCAACGCTGAGGACATCGACCTGTTCGGGGGCTGCGGTCACGACTTCTCCTCGATCGAGAACTCCGGCGGTGGTCCGCCGTGCAGTCTGCCGCACGGACCCCGGCGCGCCCCAGCGACGTGCGTCACTGGTTCGGTCGAGAAGTGCGGCGCCGGACGGACGGGCAGGTCAGCAGGTGTGCGGCGCGGCGAACTTCTCCGGGTCGAACGTGCCGCCGAACCACGGCGACAGGCCCTCGCGGGCCGTGTCCACGAACTCGGACCTGCCCAGCGACGCCGCGCCGTCGGGCAGCACGCCGAGCAGGGGCGCGCCCGCGGCCTCGGGCAGGTCCACCAGGTTGGTCCGGGTGGCGAGGTCCGGCACGGCGGGCCAGCGGCCCACCACCACGCCGGCGGACTCCAGCCCGCGGTGCAGCAAGGCCTCGGCGGTCAGCGCGGTCATGTTCAACGTGCCGAGGCCGGGGTGCGCGACGATCAGCACCGGCGCGTTGAGCGCCCAGGCCGCGTCGGCGATGGTGGACCCGGCGTCGTCGAACCGGACCAGCAGCCCGCCCGCGCCCTCGACCAGCACCAGGTCGTGCGTCTCGTCCAGCTCCGCGGCCGCCGCGGCGACCTCGCTGGGGTGCACGGTGGGCAGGCCGGAACGGCGCGCGGCCGTGGCCGGGGCCAGCGGTTCGGGGTATCGCCGCAGCTCACGGGTGGTCACGCGGCCCGCGAGGCGGGCCACCTCGGCGAGGTCGCCCGGTTCGCCGTCGGCGACGCCGGTCTGCGCGGGCTTGAGCACGGCGACCCGCCGGCCGTCGGCGACGGCCAGGGCCGCCAGGGCGGCGACGACCACCGTCTTGCCGACCTCGGTGCCCGTGCCGGTGATGACGAGGACGCTCACGGGCGCAGAGCCTAGGCGCACACGTAGAGTCGCGGCCGGCCGCGTTCTACAGTCACCGACATGAGTGAGATCGTTCTCTACGGCGCGAACTGGTGCGGCGACTGCCGGCGGGCCAAGGCATGGCTGCGGGAGCACGAAGTGCCGTTCACCGAGGTCGACGTCGAGCACGACGACGCGGCCCGCGACAAGGCGATCGAGATCGCCGGCGGGCGCAAGAACATCCCGGTGGTCGTGCTGCCCGACGGCCGCGTGCTGGTGGAGCCGTCGAACACCGAGCTCGCCGCCGCGGTGGAGCGCTGAGTGGGCAAGGCCGGCAGGCGCAAGCGGCGCCAGGCGGAGTCCCAGGGCAGGCGTGACGAGATCCGGCGCGGCGACCTCCGCGAGCGCGAGCAGGCGCGACGCGCCGCGCGGGCGGCCACCAAGCAGGACCTGGCGTGGTTCCAGCGGCAGGGCGGCGGCGTGCAGACCCTCGTCGTGCTGGGGTCCATCGCCGCGGCGGTCGGCGGGCACTTCCTCCTCTGGGGCGCGGTGTTCCCGGCCCTGGGCGCGGCGGTCGGCCGGGTGCCGGTCGTGTCCACCGTGACGGGGTGGCTGTTCGGCGGCGGCGCGTTCCTGGCGTGGGGCGTGGTGGCCGTCAACCACAAGACCGCGACACCGCGGACGACGGCGCGGCTGCGGACCGTCGCCTGGGTGTGGTCGGCGGTCGCGGTGCTGCTCGTCCCCACCGGGTACGCGAACGACGTCCTGCTGCCGGTGGACTTCTGGGCGGGCGTGTACGCGGGCGCCTACGGCATGCTCCTGTCGCCGGTGGCGCTGGGCGTGGTCGCCCTCGGCTGGTGGCTGCTCGTCACCAAGCTGTTCAAGCACAAGGGAGAGCCGAGCACCGAGACGATCGGCTGGATCTGCGTCGGCTACTCGGTGCTGCTGCTGGTGTGGGGCTCAACCCTGCTGCGCGCGTGACGCCTCGGCCGCCGCGACGACGGCCGCCCCGATCGCGGCCACGTCGTCGTCGGTGCTGACGAACGGCGGCATGGTGTAGATCAGGTCGCGGAACGGCCGCAGCCACACGCCGTGGTCGACGGCCGCGGCGGTGGCGGCGGCCAGGTCCACCGGGTGGTCCAGCTGCACGACGCCGATCGCGCCGAGCACCCGCACGTCGCCGGGCGCCTGCGCCAGCCCGGCCCGCAGCCCGGCCTCGATCCGGCGCACCGACGCCCGCCAGTCCTGCGAGAGCAGCAGCTCGGTGGACGCCAGCGCCACCGCCGAGGCCAGCGGGTTGCCCATGAACGTCGGCCCGTGCGCCAGCACGGGCACCTCGCCGCGCGAGATGCCGTCCGCCACCCGTGACGTGCACAGCGTCGCCGCCATCGACAGGTACCCGCCGGTCAACGCCTTGCCCAGGCACATGACGTCGGGGCTGACGGAGGCGTGGTCGGCGGCGAACAGCTCGCCGGTGCGGCCGAAGCCGGTCGCGACCTCGTCGAAGATCAGCAGCACGTCGTGGGCCAGGGTCAGCTCGCGCAGCACGTGCAGGTAGCGCGGGTCGTGGAAGCGCATCCCGCCCGCGCCCTGCACGACCGGCTCGACGATGACGGCGGCCAGCTCGTCGGCGTGCGCCTCGACCAGGTCCGCCAGCTCCTGCACGTACGCGGTGTCCAGGTCGCGCGGCGGCGCGGAGGCGAACACCTGCTCGGGCAGCACTCCCCGCCACAGCGAGTGCATCCCGCCCTCGGGGTCGCACACCGACATCGGCTGGAACGTGTCGCCGTGGTACCCGCCGCGCCACGTCAGCAGCCGCCGCTTCTCCGGCCTGCCGCGCGAGCGCCAGTGCTGCAGGGCCATCTTCACCGCGACCTCGACCGACACCGACCCCGAGTCGCACAGGAACACGTGCTGCAACGGCTCCGGCGTGATCTCCACGAGCTTCGCGGCCAGCGCCACCGCCGGCTCGTGCGTGAGGCCGCCGAACATGACGTGGCTCATCCGGCCCAGCTGGTCGCGCACGGCGGCGTCGAGCACCGGGTGCCGGTAGCCGTGGATCGCGGCCCACCACGACGACATGCCGTCGACCAGCTCGCGCCCGTCGTCCAGCCGGAGCCGGACACCCTCCGCCGACGTGACCACGAGCGGCTGGTGGGTGCCCGGCATCGGGCCGTACGGGTGCCAGACGTGCGCCTGGTCCAGCTTCAGCAGCTCATCGCGATCCACGAGGGGTCAGGCTAACCGGCAGCGACGCGAGGCCGCGCACGAGCGTGCCCGCCCGCCACCGCAGCGTCTCCGGCTCCGCGGCGAGTTCCAGGTCGAAGCGGTCCAGCAGCGACCCGATCGCGATCTCGCCCTCCATCCGGGCCAGCGGCGCGCCCAGGCAGTAGTGGACGCCGTGCCCGAACGCCAGGTGCCCGCCCGCGGGCCGGGTGATGTCGAACCGGTCCGCCTCGGGGAACCGGGACCCGTCCCGGTTGGCCGACAGCAGCGACACCAGCACCACGCTGTCCTTGGGGATCAGCACGTCGCCCAGCCGGACGTCCTCGTTGGTGTAGCGGAACGTCGCCTGGTTGATCGGCCCCTCGAAGCGCAGCACCTCCTCGATCGCGCCCGGCAGCAACGACCGGTCGGCGCGCAGCTTCGCCAGCTGCTCGGGGTGCCGCAGCAGGTGGTACACGCCGTTGGCGATCAGGTTGACCGTCGTCTCGTGCCCGGCGACGAGCAGCAGGAACGCCATCGAGACCAGCTCGGTCCGGTCGAGCCGGTCGCCCTCGTCGTCCGCGTGCACGAGCGCGGAGAAGAAGTCGTCACCGGGCTTCGCCCGCTTGTCCTCGACCAGCTCGGACAGGAAGTGCGCCATCGCCGCGCCCGCCGTCGCGATGGCCTGGGCGTCCGGACCGCCCGCCACCAGCGCGTTCGACCACTCGCGGAACTTCTTGCGGTCGTCCATCGGCACGTCGAGCATCTCGCAGATCACCGTGATGGGCAGCGGGAACGCCAGCGCGTCCACCAGCTCCACCGCGGACGCGGTCCCCGCCTGCTCCGCCATCCGGTCCAGCAGCCCGTCGGTGATCTCCCGCACCCGCGGCCGCAGCTGCTCGACCCGCCGCGCGGTGAACGCCTTGGTGACGAGCTTGCGCAGCCGGGTGTGGTCCGGCGGGTCCAGGTTCAGCATGTGCCGCACCAGGGACTCGTCGAACGCCGCCGCCTCGGTGTCGACGACCCGGTTCTTCTCCACCACCTCGGGGAAGCGCTCGAAGTGCTTGACGAACCTCGGGTCGGCCAGCGCGAGCCGACCCTCGTCGTACCGGGTGACCAGCCACGCCTTCATGCCGCGCGGCAGCACGACCTCGGTCGCCGCGGACTCCTCGCGCAGCCGCGCGTGGTACGCGTGCGGGTCGGCGAAGTACTCGTCCCCGAGCACGTCGAGACCGGCGATCTTCTCCCCCATGAGACCCCTCTCCTCGCCTGAGTTAACTCCGTTTACTCAACGAGTCGAGCAGTCCTCGTGTCCCCGATCCCGATCAACGTCACCCGATCAGCCCAAGCACCCCGGTCCCAGCAGCGCCTTCAGGTCGCCCATGAGCGACGGCGTGGGCGTCACGCGCAGCGCGTCGTCCAGCTTCAGCAGCGTGTTGCGGCTGCTGTTGATGACCAGGTTCAGGTGGACCTCGGTGGTGCCGGGGTGCGCGGCGAGGACTTCCTTCAACGACGTCACCAGCTTCGGGTCGCACCGCGACGCCGACACCTTCAGCTTCAACGCCTGCGCGCCCAGCTCCGACAGGTCCGGCACGACCAGGTCGTTGGCGATCAGCGAGATCCGGTCCTCCCGCTTCGCCACCCGTGCCTTGACCAGCACGATCGCGTCCTCGGCCACCGACATGCCGTGGACCATGTAGCTCTTCGGGAAGAACAGCACCTCGATGCCGCCGGCCAGGTCCTCCAGCATCGCCGACGCCCACGGCTCGCCGTTCTTGTTCACCCGGCGGGTGACCGACGCGAGGATGCCGCCCAGCGTGACCTGCGTGCCGTCCGGCACGTCGCCTTCCAGGATGCGCGGGATCGTGGTGTCCGAGTAGGAGCCGAGCACCTGCTCCACGCCGTTGAGCGGGTGGCCGGACACGTACAGGCCCAGCATCTCCCGCTCCAGCGTCAGCTGGTGCTTGGACTCCCAGTGCTCGTCGGGGATCTTCACGTCGAACACCGAGGCGCCGTCGTCACCGCCGCCGTCGCCGAACAGGTCGAACTGGCCGCGCGCCTCTTCCTTCTTGGTCAGCATGATCGCGTCGACCGCCTCGACGTGGACCATGTGCAGGCCCTTGCGCGGGTGGCCGAGCGAGTCGAACGCGCCCGCCTTGATCAGCGACTCGACGACCTTCTTGTTGCACGCCTGCACGTCGACCTTGCGCAGGAAGTCGGAGAAGTCGGCGAACTTCCCCTTCTCCTTGCGGGTCTTGATGATCGCGTCGACCACGTTCGCGCCGACGTTGCGGATCGCGCCGAGGCCGAACCGGATGTCGCTGCCGACCGCGACGAACTCGCGCTCCGACTCGTTGACGTCCGGCGGCAGCACCGTGATGCCCATCCGGCGGCACTCCGCCAGGTAGACCGCCGACTTGTCCTTGTTGTCCGAGTTCGTGGTGAGCAGCGCCGCCATGTACTCGGACGGGTAGTTCGCCTTGAGGTACGCGGTCCAGTACGCGATCAGGCCGTACGCGGCGGAGTGCGCCTTGTTGAACGCGTAGTCGGCGAACGGGACCAGGATGTCCCACAGCGTCTTGATGGCCTCCGGCGAGTAGCCGTTGGCGCGCATGCCCGCCTCGAAGCCCTCGTACTCCTTGTCGAGGATCTCCTTCTTCTTCTTGCCCATCGCGCGGCGGAGCAGGTCCGCCTGGGCCAGCGTGTAGCCCGCCACCTTCCGCGCGATCGCCATGACCTGCTCCTGGTACACGATCAACCCGTAGGTCGTGTCCAGGATCTCGGCCAGCGGCTCCTCCAGCTCGGGGTGGATCGGCGTGATCTCCTGCTGCTTGTTCTTGCGCAGCGCGTAGTTCGTGTGCGAGTTCGCGCCCATCGGACCCGGCCGGTACAGGGCGATGACGGCCGAGACGTCCTCGAAGTTGTCCGGCCGCATCAGCCGCAGCAGGTCGCGCAGCGCGCCGCCGTCCAGCTGGAACACGCCCAGCGTGTCGCCGCGGCCCAGCAGCTCGTACGTCTTGCGGTCGTCCAGGCCGACGGTCGTGATGTCGACCTCGCCCTTGCCGTTCAGCGCGATGTTCTTCAGCGCGTCGTCGATCGTGGTCAGGTTGCTCAGCCCGAGGAAGTCCATCTTCAGCAGGCCGAGCGTCTCGCACGTCGGGTAGTCGAACTGGGTGATGATCGACCCGTCCTGCGGGCGCATCCAGACCGGGATGTGGTCCATCAGCGGCTCCGCGGACATGATCACCGCGCAGGCGTGCACGCCGGCGTTGCGGATCAGGCCCTCCAGCCCGCGGCCGGTGTCGATGATCTCCTTGACCTGCGGGTCCGTCTCGTACAGCGCCCGGACCTCGGCGGCCTCCGAGTACCGCTTGTGCTGCGGGTCGAACACGCCCGACAGCGGGATGTCCTTGCCCATCACGGCGGGCGGCATGGCCTTGGAGATGCGGTCGGCCACCGCGTAGCCCGGCTGCCCGTACAGCACGCGGGCGGAGTCCTTGATCGCCGCCTTCGCCTTGATCGTGCCGAACGTGATCACCTGGGCGACCTTGTCGTAGCCCCACTTCTCGGTGACGTACCGGATCACGTCGCCGCGCCGGCGCTCGTCGAAGTCGATGTCGATGTCGGGCGGGCTGACCCGGTCCGGGTTCAGGAACCGCTCGAAGATCAGGCCGTGCGCCAGCGGGTCGAGGTCCGTGATGCCCATCGCGTACGCGATCAGCGCGCCCGCGGCCGAACCGCGGCCGGGGCCGACCCGGATGCCGTTGGCCTTGGCCCAGTTGATGAAGTCCGCGACCACCAGGAAGTAGGACGGGAAGCCCATCTGGAGGATGACGTCGATCTCGAACTCGACCTGCGTGCGGTGGACGTCGTCCACGCCCTCGGGGAAGCGGCGGCGCATCCCCTCCCACACCTGCTCGCGGAAGTAGTCGGCCTCCGTCATGCCCTCCGGCACGGGATAGCGCGGCATCAGGTTCTGGAACGCGAACATGCCGGTCGTGTCGACCTTCTCGGCCACCAGCAGGGTGTTGCGGCACCCCTCCTGCCAGGCATCGGACGAGTCGATCGCGCGCATCTCGTCCGGCGACTTCAGGTAGTAGCCCGTTCCGTCGAACTTGAACCGGCTCGGGTCCTGGAGCGTCTTGCCGGTCTGCACGCACAGCAGCGCCTCGTGCGCCTCGCGGTCCTCGGCGTAGGTGTAGTGCGAGTCGTTCGTGACCACGAACGGGATGCTGAGCTTCTTCGCGATGTCCAGCAGCCCGCCGCGGACCCGGCTCTCGATCTCGATGCCGTGGTCCATCAGCTCGACGAAGAAGTTCTCCGCGCCGTAGATGTCGCGCCACTTCGCGGCGGCCTCCAGGGCCTCCTTCTCGTGGCCCAGGCGCAGCCGGGTCTGCACCTCGCCCGACGGGCAGCCGGTCGTCGCCATCAACCCCGCCGAGTGCTCGGCGATCAGCTCGGCGTCCATCCGCGCCCACTTGCCCAGCTGGCCCTCGGTGGAGGCGCGGCTGGAGAGCTTCATCAGGTTGTGCAGGCCCTCGTTCGTCCGGGCCCAGATCGTCTGGTGGGTGTACGCGCCGCTGGCGGAGACGTCGTCGGCCTTCTGCCCCGGGTCGCCCCACAGCACGCGCTTCTTGTTGAAGCGCGACTCCGGCGCCATGTACGCCTCGATGCCGATGACCGGCTTGATGCCCGCCGCGGTCGCCTGCCGGTAGAAGTCGTACGCGCCGTACATGTTGCCGTGGTCGGTGATCGCGGCGGCGGTCATGCCCATCCGCTCGCACTCGGCGAACATGTCCTTCAGCTTGGCCGCGCCGTCGAGCATCGAGTACTCGGTGTGCACGTGGAGGTGCACAAACGAGTCGGACACCCAAACCCCCCTGAAGATCGCAGCGGGCCCGGGACTCAATCGCTCGGGCAAGACTCGCCCGACCCTATAACGGCAACAAGATCACATCACCACGACACCCCCGGCGGGCGTCCGGGTGACCCGGCGGGCCGATGACGCGAAGATCGCCCCAGGCGGGTAGCGTTCGAGGGGTGGTAGCGCCGGACCCCGTCGACGCCCGTCTCCTGGCCATGATCGCCGAGATGGGCCGTGCCGCCGTGCACGAGGTGGCCGCACGGCTCGGCATGGACCCGCGCGAGGCCGCCACCCGCCTGATCACGTTGTCCGGCAGCGGGTTGCCGCTGCTCGTCGGCGTGGAGTGCGACCCGAACGGCATCCGCAAGGCGCTGGCGAACAGCGTGGCGTGGGGCAACTACTCGGGGCCCGGCGGCCAGGCCGTCCGCGGCACGCCGAGCGGCCCGTACCCGCCCGTGCCGGGCACCGTCCACGGCACGCCGTCCGGCCCGTACCCCGGCTACCCGGGACCGCAGGGCCCGCCCAGCACGCCGTTCCCGGCGCAGCCGCAGCCCGGCGCGCTGATGGGCCCGCCGTCCGGCCCGGTGCCCGAGCCGATGAGCACGTGGGGCGTCCCCGGCACGTCCGGGTGGGCGCGCGGCGACCAGCAGCCCGCGCCGCGCGCGCGCACCGGCAAGATCGGCAGCACGCTGGAGACCGAGGGCCTCGAGGGCGCCCGGTTCACCATCCAGCTGGTCGAGGTCGTCGACCCGGCGGACTTCCTGTTCACCGCGGCCGGCTACAAGCTGGCGGACGGCGAGCGGGCCGTGGTCGTGCACACCGAACTCGCGAACATCGGCCAGGTGCCGTTCAACGCCCTGCCCGACATGTACCTGGTGCTGATGACCAACAAGGGCGAGACGGTGAGCAAGGCGCCGGTGTCGCTGTCGTCCCGGCCGCCGCACAAGATCGGCGTGCAGCCGGGCGAGACGGCGGGCGGGCACACCGTCTACGTGCTGCCCGAGGACACGGTGATCTTCTCGGTGCGCTGGAGCTCCCGCCCGGAGACCGACCTCAACACGCTGGTCTGGACGATCGACGACTGAATTTTGGCCGCTGCTCCGCAGACGGCGGCTCGGTCGCCTGGAAGTCGACCGTTCGCGCCTGATTTCCCGGCGATCGAAGGGCGTGATCGCCGGGAAATGAGTCGCGAACGGTCGACGCGACCTCGCGGGGGCCGAGAGGGTAGCGCGCGGGTGGGGTGAGGTCGCGGGGCCGAGAGAGTAGCGAGCGGGGGTCAGGCGTGGGCCGGGGTGGGTTGCGGGTCTCGGGTGATGCCCACGTCGCCCCTGGTCAGGGTGGCGAAGAGGATGACCGCCAGGATCGTCGCGGCGGCCATCACGGTCACCATCGGCAGGACGCTCGCCGAGCCGCCCGCGCCCACCAGCGGCGCCATCAGGCCGCCCACCATGAACGTCGTCACGCCCAGCACGGCCGACGCGCTGCCCGCCGCCTCCGGGTGCCGTGACATCGCCAGCGAACCGGCGTTCGGCATGAGCAGGCCGACGCTCATCGTCAGCACGAACAGCGGCGGCAGGAACGTCGCCAGCCCGCCGCCGACCAGCCCGCCGACCAGCAGCCCGACCCCGCCGGCCGCACAGCCCGCCAAGCCGATCTTGAGCAGCGGACGCGGCATGACGCGACCGGTCAGGCCGGTGTTGACCAGGCCCGCCACCATGATCGCGACCGAGTTCACCGCGAACACCAGGCTGAACTGCTGCGGGCTCAACCCGTACACGTTCTGGAGCACGAACGACCCGCCCGCGACGTACGCGAGCAGCGCGCCGAGGGCCAGGGCCGACGACAGCGCGTAGCCGAGGAACTTGCGGTCGGCCAGGAGCCCGCCGAACACCTTGAGCGTGAGCAGCAGGTTCGCCGGGCGCCGCTTGTTCGGCGGCAACGTCTCCGGCAGGCCGACGGCCAGGGCGATCCACAGCGCCAACCCGATCAGGGCGAGCGCGACGAACGTGCCGCGCCAGCTCGTGAACCTCAGCAACTGGCCGCCGAGCACCGGGGCCACGACCGGTCCCAGGCTGTTGACCAGCATCATCAGCGACATGAACCGGGCCATCGCCAGGCCCTCGAACCGGTCGCGGGCGACCGCCATCGCGATCACGAACCCGGCCGCCACACCGAGCCCCTGGAGCAGGCGCAGACCGGACAGCGCGAACGCGCCGGGCGCGACGGCGCAGAACAGGGAGATCACCACGTAGCTGCCGATGCCGACCAGCAACGGCCGCCGCCTGCCCCACGAGTCGGAGAGCGGGCCCACGAGCAGCTGCCCCAGTGAGAGGCCGATGATGAACATCGTGAAGGTCAGCTGGATCTGCGACTCCGTCGCGCCGAACTCCTCCGCGATCGACGGGAACGCGGGCAGGTAGGTGTCGATCGAGAGCGGTCCGAGCAGGCACAGCGTGCCCAGCAGGACCACCAGTCGGGACCTGTTGTCCATTCGCCACTCCCCCGGGGGCTCGTCTGCGAGAAGCTTCGCAAGCCGAACGACCTGGGGGAAAGCTATTTGGCGCAACTCACGCGCACTGCGTAAGAGTTTCGTCCACAGTGTGGACGAACCGGTCAGTAACCCTCGTCGCGCAGCAGTTCCAGCGCCGCGGCGAGGTCGTCGGGGTACTCGCTCGTGAACGACACCCACTGGCCGTCGGCCGGGTGGTGGAAGCCGAGCGTCCGCGCGTGCAGCCACTGCCGGGTCACGCCCAGCCGCTTCGCCAGCGACGGGTCCGCGCCGTACGTCAGGTCGCCGACGCACGGGTGGCGCAGCGCCGAGAAGTGGACGCGGATCTGGTGCGTGCGGCCGGTCTCCAGGTGCACGTCGAGCAGCGACGCGGCGCGGAACGCCTCGACCACCTCGTAGTGCGTGATGCTCGGCTTGCCGTTGGCCATCACGGCGAACTTGTAGTCGTGCTTGGGGTGCCGGTCGATGGGCGCGTCGATGGTGCCCTTGATCGGGTCCGGGTGGCCCTGCACGAGCGCGTGGTACAGCTTGTCGACGGTCCGTTCCTTGAACGCGTGCTTCAGCGCCGAGTAGGCGTGCTCGCTCTTCGCGACCACCATGACGCCCGTCGTGCCGACGTCCAGCCGGTGCACGACGCCCTGCCGCTCGGCCGCGCCGGACGTGGCGATCCGGATGCCGGCCGCGGCCAGCCCGCCGACCACGGTGGGGCCGGTCCAGCCGGGGCTCGGGTGCACGGCCACGCCGACCGGCTTGTCCACCACGATGATGTCGTCGTCCTCGTGCAGGACCACCAGGCCCTCCACGGGCACGGCCTGCACCTGCACCGGGCGTTCGGGTTCGGGGAGGGTGACCTCCAGCACGGAACCCGCGACGAGGCGGTCCGACTTGCCCGCCGGCCGGCCGTCCAGCACGACGTCGCCCGACTCCGTCAGCGCCGCGACGACCGTGCGGGACAGCCCGAGGAGCTTCGCGAGACCGGCGTCGACCCGCATCCCGTCCAGGCCGTCCGGGACGGGAAGGGTCCGATAGCCGCTCATGCGCCCGCCTTCTTCTCAGCCGACTTCTCCTCAGCCGACCGGCTGGGCTTCTTCTCCACGCGGGTGCCGTCGTAGTCGCGCTGGAGCAGCGCCATCAGCACGATCACCCCGCCGCCCACGCAGATGGCGGAGTCCGCCAGGTTGAACACGGGGAAGAAGTTCCCCCACGGGTCGAGCACGGAGATGAAGTCGACGACGCCGCCGCGCAGCGGGCCGGGCCCGCGGAAGATGCGGTCCACCAGGTTGCCCGCGGCGCCGCCGAGCACCAGCCCGAGGCCGATGGCCCAGCCGACCGACCGCAGCCGGCGCGCGATCCACAGGATGAACACGACCACGCCGGACGCGATCAGGGCGAGGATCACGGTCCAGCCCTCGGCCAGGCCGAACGCGGCGCCGGTGTTGCGGATCAGCGGCAGGTAGAGCAGGCCGCCGAACAGCTCGACCGGCTCCCGCCCCTCCAGCCGGTCCACCGCGATGATCTTGGTGACCAGGTCGAGGGCCAACACGAGCGGCGCGATGACGGCCAGCAGCAGGACCCGTCGCTTCGGCAGGGGCGCGTCCGGCTGGTCCGGGGTGTCCGGCTCGGTGTTGGGATCGGTGCTCACCGGGCCATTGTCCAGTATCGCTATCAGCGCAGGAACGGCGGGAGCGCGCGCTCGTCGTTCAGCGGGGCCCAGCGGCCGTCGCGGAGTTCGTAGTCCCACCGCGAGCCCTCGGTGACGAGCGCGCGCAGCGCGGCCACGAACCGGTCCACGTGCTCCTCGGTGGTGCCCAGGCCGAGGGACGCGCGAAGTGCCCGGTCACCGCCGGTGAGCCGGTGCACGGCCACGTGCGCGCAGAACGCGCCGTCGCGCACGCCGATGCCGTGCTCGGCGGACAACGCGGCGGACAGGTAACCAACGTCCTGGCCGCCGACGGTGAAGCTCACCACGCCCACCCGGTCGTGGTCGGCGCCGAACAGGGCCAGCTCCCGCACGCCGGGCACGGTCGCGAGGCCCGCGCGGAGCCGCGCCAGCAACGCGCGCTCGTGCTCGACGGTCTGCTCCCAGTGCCGGCCGAGCACGTCGCACGCCACGGCCAGCGCGTGCACGCCGACGACGTTCGGGCTGCCCGCCTCGTGCCGCTCGGGCACCGCGGACCAGGCCACGCCGAGGCGGTCGCCGTGGTCGGTGACGCGGGCCGTCGCGCCGCCGCCCACCAGGTACGGCTCGGCGGCTTGCAGCCAGTCGGACCGGCCGACCAGGACGCCCGCGCCGAACGGCGCGTAGAGCTTGTGCCCCGACAGGACGGTGTAGTCGACGTCCAGCGCCCGCACGTCGACGGGGCGGTGCGGTGCGAGCTGGGCGGCGTCGAGGGCGATCCGGGCGCCGTGCCGGCGGGCGACCCGCGCCAGCTCGGCCACCGGCCACACCTCGCCGGTGACGTTGGACGCGCCGGTCACCACGAGCA
>NZ_JBHTLK010000119.1:0-20993 GCF_042678885.1 Saccharothrix hoggarensis | reverse complement strand
GGCTGTGGGCGGGCGTCGAGATCGCGCCCGGCGGGCCGCGCGGCCGGGAGGCGTCCGAGGCGCTGGCCGGGCTGGGCGTGCTGTGCAAGGAGACCCAGGACACCACCCTGCGCGTCGCTCCCCCGCTCGTGATCACCCGGGAGGAGCTGGACCTCGGCGTCGATGCCCTCAGCGAGGTGCTGAGCACGCAGCGTTAATGCAGGTCACAGACGTGTCGAGGCGCACGTATCCGGCGGGTCCGTAACGCATCCTTACCCGCATGGGCGAACGCAAGCGGGCTGAGGCAGCTGTCACTCTCGGGCGGTGGGTCGAGCCGGAAGAGGTCTTGGCGCGCGGTCGGGGGCTGCGGGCGGCGGTGAGCCACGAGGCGCACCGCAAGATGCCGCTCGCGCCCGACCGGCCGAGCGTGGTCGAGTTCGTGAACGCGTCGAACGAGGGCCGTCTGCCGCACCTCGTGCCGCTGCGGGTCGGCCGGATGCTCGTCTCGCCGTTCGCCTTCTTCCGGGGCAGCGCCGGGCTGATGGCGGGCGACCTGGCGCTCGGCGCGCGCAGCGGGCTGGACGCGCAGCTGTGCGGTGACGCGCACGCGGCGAACTTCGGCCTCTACGGCACGCCCGAGGGCCGGATCGTCATGGACATCAACGACTTCGACGAGACGCTGCCCGGCCCGTGGGAGTGGGACCTGAAGCGGCTGGCGACGTCGCTCGTGCTGGCGGGCCGCGAGGGCGGCGTGTCGGAGAAGGGCTGCCGCGACGCGGCGTCCGACGCGGTGCGCGCCTACCGCGGCGCGGCGCGGCACCTGGCCGAGATCCCGTTCATGGAGTCGTGGAACGCCCTGGGCGACGAGTCGGCGTTGTCCAAGACCAAGGCCGACGACCTGATGGACGACTTCACCAAGGCCGCGTCCAAGGCGCGCAAGAACACCAGCGCGCGGGTGGCGGCGAAGTGGACGCGGCGCGAGGGCGAGCACATCCGGTTCGTGCCGGACCCGCCCGTGCTGTCCCGCATCTCCCCCGAAGCGGCGCAGTCCGTCGTGGACGCCCTACCGTCCTATGTGGACACTCTGCGCGAGTCGCGGCACAACCTGATCACCCGCTACAGCGTGTCGGACGTGGCGTTCCGCGTGGTCGGCACCGGCAGCGTCGGCTGGCGCAACTACCTGGTCCTGTTGCACGGCAACGGTGACGAGGCGCTGGTCCTGCAGGCGAAGGAAGCCCGCCCGTCGGCATTGGCCCCGTTCCTCGGCGCGCCGCCCGCCAAGCACGAGGGCAAGCGGATCGTGCACGGCGCGCGGCTCGTGCAGGTGGAGACCGACATCCTGCTCGGCTGGACCACCATCGAGGGACGCCACTACATCGTCCGGCAGTTCCGCAACCGCAAGGGCGAGATCGATGCGACCACGTTGAAGCGGGACGACCTGGACGACTACGGGCGGCTCGCGGGCGGACTGCTGGCCCGCGCGCACAGCCGGTCGGTGGACCCCCGGCTGCTGGCCGGGTACTGCGCGAACGGCGAGGAGCTGGACGACGCGATCGCCCGGTACGCGCTGGACTACGCCGACCGGACGACCGCCGACCACGAGGCGCTGGTGGCGGCGGTCAGGTCGGGTCGGCTGCCCGCTGACGTCGGATGACCTGCCGGGCCACCAGGAACAGCACCACGGCGTTCAGCACGTGCCAGGCGTAGTGGGTGCCGCTCGGCCACACCCCGCACAGGGGCTGGTCGAGCGTCCGCAGCGTCACCGACACCACGAACACGCCCGCGGCCGCCGCCAGGTCGTGCCACGGCAGCCGGCGGACCGCCGCGATCACCGTGACGACCAGCAGTGACAGGAACGGCGCGAGGTAGATGCCCGAACCGCCGGGGATCATCGCGCCCAGCGGCGCGACGGCGACGGCGAGCACCACGAACGCGGGCGCGGCCAACCAGGCGAGCGCCCAGCGGGCGTCCAGGTGGTGGCGCGCGAACACGATCAGGTACCAGATCACGTAGACCGCGATGAACCCGATGTCGAGCCAGTTGGTGACGGTGTCGGCCACGGTGTGGAAGCTCAGGCTGCCCAGCCCGACGAGGGCGAGCAGCACCGGCAGCGCCCGGAGGTCCCCGGTCCGGGGCCGGTGCCGCCACCAGAGCAGGGCGGCGGCGACCAGGAAGGCCGCGTTGCTCACGGCGTTGAGCGGTTCGGCCCACAGCCCGGGCGCCAGGCGTTCGCAGTACGCGTCCACGTCCACGGGCCGAAGTTGTACCGCGCCCGGATGAACGCCGGGAGTGCCCGCGCGGCGGAGGGCGGCTATGTTCGCTGGGGTGGAGTGGATCGGGCTCATCAGGCACGGCGAGTGCGAGGCCGCGCTCGCGCGGGAGGCCGCCGAGTCGGCCGGCCACGAGGTCGTGGACGTCGCGGTGCGGGAGGCGGACGTGCCGCTGTCCCCCGAGGGCGAGCGGCAGGGCCGGGCGCTGGGGCGGTGGTTCGCCGCGATGCCGCGCGAGCGGTGGCCGGACGTGGTGGTGTCGTCGCCGTACCGGCGGACCATCGCCACCGCCCGGCTGGCGCTGCCGGGGCACCCGCGGACGCGGGTCGACGAACGGCTGCGCGACCGTGAGCTGGGTGTGCTGGACCAGCTGACGTCGCACGGCGTGGCGCGGCGGCACCCCGAGGAGCACGCGCGGGAACGGCGGCTCGGCGCGTTCTACTACCGGCCGCCGGGCGGCGAGTCGTGGGCGGACGTGGCGCTGCGGCTGCGGTCGCTGCTGCGCGACGTCGACGGGCGGCGGGTGCTGCTGGTCGGGCACGAGGTGACCGCGTTCCTGCTGCGCTACCTGCTGGAGTGCCTGCCCGAGCCGGACGTGACGGCGTTCGCGCGGAACGTGCCCGTGCCGCACGGGTCGTTGACGTCGTGGCGGCGCGAGGACGGGCTGTGGGTGCTGGAACGGGAGTCGGAGACGGCTCACCTGGTCGAGCACGACGCCGAGGCGACGCCGGCCGAGGGCGCCTCGACGGCGGTGGGCGGCTAGGGCGTGCCCGGCGGTCCCTACCTGGCCCGTTTCACCCGCGTCTCGTCCCACACCGGCTCGTCCACCTCGACCACCTGGCCGTCCGACCGGAACAGCAGGAACCGGTCGAACCCGCGGGCGAACCAGCGGTCGTGCGTGACCGCGACGACGGTGCCGGTGAAGCCCTCCAGCGCGTCCTGCAACGCCTCGGCCGAGTTCAGGTCCAGGTTGTCGGTCGGCTCGTCCAGCAACAACAACGTCGCGCCGGACAGCTCCAGCAGCAACACCTGGAACCGGGCCTGCTGGCCGCCGGACAGCGTCTCGAACCGCTGGTCGCCCTGCTTGCCGAGGCCGTAGCGGCTGAGCACGGCCATCGCCGCGCCCCGGTCACGCCCCGCGCGGCCGTCCGACCCGTGCCAGAGGATGTCGACCAGCGTGCGGCCGATCCACTCCGGGTGCTGGTGGGTCTGCGCGAACAGGCCCGGCACGACCCGCGCGCCGAGGCGGCAGACCCCCGTGTGGGCGACGTCGCCGCCGCCGAGCAGGCGCAGGAAGTGGCTCTTGCCCGAGCCGTTCGAGCCGAGCACGGCGACCCGGTCCTCGAAGAACACCTCGACGTCGAACGGCTTCATCAGGCCGGTCAGTTCCAGGTCCTCGCAGGTGATGGCGCGCACGCCGGTGCGACCGCCGCGCAGCCGCGGCGTCACCTTCTCGTCGCTCGGCAGCTCGGGCGGCGGGCCGGCCTCCTCGAACCGCTCCAGCTTGGCCCGCATGACCCGGTACTTCGCCGCCATCACCTCGCTGATCCGGGCCTGGACCTGGAGCGTGCGGACGAGTTCCTTGAGGTGGTCGTGCTCCTCGTTCCAGCGGCGGTGCAGCTCGGCGAGGCGGTCGATGCGCGCGGCGCGGGCGGCGTGCCACGTGCCGAAGGAGCCCGCGTGCGTCCACGCCGAGTGCGCCTCCACCGTGACCACGTGGGTGGCGGCGACGTCGAGGAGTTCCCGGTCGTGGCTGACCAGCAGCACGGCCTTGCCGGTCTCGCCGAGCCGTTCCTCCAGCCACCGCTTGCCCGGCACGTCGAGGTAGTTGTCCGGCTCGTCCAGCAGCAGCACCTGCTCCGGCCCGCGCAGCAGCGCTTCGAGCACCAGGCGCTTCTGCTCGCCGCCGGAGAGCGTGCGGACCTCCCGGAACCGGGCCCGGTCGAACGGCACGCCGAGCGCGGCGACCGTCACCGTGTCCCACAGCACCTCGGCGTCGTACCCGCCGACCTCGCCCCACGCGGTGATCGCGTCGGCGTAGCGCATCTGGGCCGGTTCGTCGTCGGTCTCCATCAGCTCCAGCTCGGCGGCGTCCAGCGCCTCGGCGGCGGCCCGCAGCGGCGCGGGCGACGCGGCCAGCAGCAGGTCGCGCACGGTGCTCTCGTCCCGGACCGAGCCGACGAACTGGGGCATCACGCCCAGGCCGCCCTGCACGCGGACGCTGCCCGCGGTCGGCGCCAGCTCGTTCGACAGGATGCGCAGCAACGTCGTCTTGCCGACGCCGTTCGCGCCGACCAGCGCGACCACGCTGTTCGTGCCGACCTTGAACGACACGTCGCGGAACAGCTCGCGTCCGTCGGGCAGTCGGAAGGCGAGGCCGTTGGCGTCCAGGTATCCCACCCGCGCATGGTCCGGCATGGCCGGGTCCGAGAGCCAGCGGATTCCGCGGTCAAGCTCACCCGGCTGAGCGCGGACCGGGCCGCGGGCCGCCGTTGAAGGCGGTCGCCACCCATCCCGACGGCCCGGACGCGGCCGCCCCCTGCTCGTGCGCGAAGCGGATCGCGACGGCCGTGGTGGGCACCGTGAAGAAGGGCTGGGACGTGGTGGCGCGCGCGGGCTCGTGCGGGGCCCGCGAGGTCCCGTGTCCCCGGAGGGACGTGGCGCCGGTCAACGCCAGGTGTAACCGCGCATCAGCATGAGGACGGCGCCGAACCCGAGCGATGCGAGCGCCGGGCCGAACGCGCCGAGGAACAGCAGCAGCACGCCGAGGCAGGCGAACGTGCCCACGAGGGCGTAGCTGAGCACCGGGTACCGGGGTTTCCCGGCGACGAGCGCCGAGGCCAGGCCCGGCTCCTCGTCCGCGAGTCTGCTCTCTATCTCACTCAGGGTGCGGCGTTCCGCTTCGCTCATCACGGGCGTGGGATACCCGGCGCCCCACCCGCAAAACCACCGCTGAACGGGGGTTTAGCGGTGTCCGGCGGCCTCTCCGGGGACCTCCGGAGGCACCTCTCGGGGCGGCCTCTTCGACGGTCCACCGGTGGGTCCACTCGTGGGTCTGCGCGGGGGTCCGCACGGCGGTCCACTCGTGGGTCCGGACGGGGTCTGCGCGGGGTCCGGATGGGGCCTGCGCGGGTGCCCAGGCGTCCGGACGGGGGCCGCACCGGGACCGCTCAGCGGGACAGCGCGACCAGCCGGGAGACCGCCCGCAGGTACTTCTTGCGGTACCCGCCGCGCAGCATCTCGGCCGTGAACAGCTCCGACAGCGGCTCGCCCGAGACGGCCACCGGGATGTCCCGGTCGTACAACCGGTCGCCCAGCGCGACCAGCCGCAACGCCACCGCCTGGTCCGGCGCGGGCCGCACGCCGCGCAGGTGCACGGCGGTCACGCCGTCCACGAGCCGCCCGTAGCTCGACGGGTGGATGCGCGCCAGGGCCTCGCACAGGTCGGCGAAGTCGTCCAGCGTGCTGCCGGGCGTGCTCTCCGACTTGGCCACCAGCTCCTCGTCCGCCATCGGCGGCGGCGCGTCGGGCAGGCCGCGGTGCCGGTAGTCGGGGCCGTCGACCCGGACCACGGTGAACTTCGCCGACATGGACTGGATCTCGCGCAGGAAGTCCGCGGCCGCGAACCGGCCCTCGCCCAGCTTGTCCGGGAGCGTGTTCGACGTCGCCGCGATCGACACGCCCGCCGCCGTCAGCTCCTTGATCAGGCGCGTCACCAGCATCGTGTCGCCGGGGTCGTCCAGCTCGAACTCGTCGATCGCGAGCAGCCGGTGCGACGACAGCCGGCGCACCGTCTCGCCGAAGCCGAGCGCGCCGACCAGGTTCGTCAGCTCGACGAACGTGCCGTACGCCTTCGGGCCGGGCACGGCGTGCCAGATCGACGCCAGCAGGTGCGTCTTGCCGACGCCGAACCCGCCGTCGAGGTACAGGCCGGGCTTGGCGTCGTCCTGGCCGGACCGCTTGAACAGCCGGCCCAGCCAGCCCTCGCCACCGCCCTCGGACACGCGTTCGGCGAACTCGCGGCACGCCTTCACGGCCGCCGCCTGGCTCGGCTCGTCGGGGTTCGGCACGTAGGTGTCGAAGCGGACGCGGTCGAAGCGCGGCGGCGGGACCAGGGCGTCCACCAGTTCGTCCGCCGCGACGTGCGGGACGCGGTCGGACAGGCGCGGCGGGGCGGACATGCCCGGATGGTAGCGGCGTGCTGGGATGTGGAGGTGCGGATGTTGTGGCCACCACGCGAGGGCGAGATCACGGACGCGGAACTGGAGCGCCTCTACGACTACCCCGACGGGCTGGACCGGCCCTGGGTGCAGGTCAACTTCGTGTCCAGCGTGGACGGTGCGGTGTCGGTGGCCGGTCGGTCCGCGGGGCTGGGCAACGAGGCCGACCGCAAGGTGTTCATGCTCGGCCGCGACCTGTGCGACGTGGTGCTGGTCGGCGCGGGAACGGCCCTGGTCGAGGGCTACCAGGGCGTCAAGGCGGGCGAGGTGCGGGCGTCGCGGCGGGCCCGGCTGGGGCTGGCGCCCGTGCCGCCGATCGCCGTGGTGACGGCGCGGTGCTCGATCGAGCCGACGTCCACGCTGCTGACCAGCACGTCCGTGCCGCCGATCGTCCTCACCACGTCCGCCGCGCCGCGGGAGCGGCTGGACGCGCTGGTCGACGCGGGCGCGGACGTCGTGGTCGCGGGCGGTGACGACGGGGTGGTCGACCTGCGGGCAGCCCTCGCCGCGCTGGACGAGCGGGGCCTGCGCCGGGTCGACTGCGAGGGCGGGCCGACGCTGTTCGGGGCGCTGATCGAGGCCGACCTGGTGGACGTGCTGTGCGTGACGTTCTCCCCGCTGCTCGCGGGCGGCGACGCCGGGCGGATCGCGACCGGGCCGCTGCCCGCCGCGCCGCGCTCGATGGACCTGGCGTCGGTGCTGCACCACGAGAGCGCGTTGCTGCTGCGCTACCGCAGGGCGGACGGGGACTGATCCCGGCTTTCCCGTGCGGTAGGGCCGGTCACCAGGCAGGATGGCCGGGTGGCGCTCCCGTTGAACCCTCCCGTGCAGCCCATGCTGGCCAACGCCGTCGACCGCATCCCCACGGACGCGGACCTGGTGTTCGAGCCCAAGTGGGACGGCTTCCGCTGCCTGGTGTTCCGCGACGGCGACGAGGTCGTCCTCCAGTCCCGCAGCGGCAAACCGCTCAACCGGTACTTCCCCGAGGCCGAGGCCGCGCTGCGGCGCACCCTGCCGCCCCGGATCGTGGTGGACGGCGAACTGGTCGTCGCCAAGGACGACAAGCTGGACTTCGACGCGCTGTCCGAGCGCATCCACCCCGCGGCGAGCCGGGTGAAGCTGCTCGCCGAGCAGATGCCGGCCAGCTTCGTGGCGTTCGACGTGCTGGCCGTGGGCGACGACGTGCTGCTGGAGCAGCCGGGGACCAAGCGGCGCGCCACGCTGGAAGGCCTGATCACGCCCGGCGACTCGCTGTACCTCACGCCCGCGACCACCGACGCCGCCGTGGCGCTGCAGTGGTTCGAGCTGTTCGAGGGCGCGGGGCTGGACGGGATCATCGGCAAGCCGGGGGCCGGCGAGTACACGCCCGGCAAGCGCAGCATGATCAAGGTGAAGCACGCCCGCACCGCGGACTGCGTGGTGGCCGGGCTGCGGTGGCACAAGGACACCGAGCCGGGCACGGCGGTCGGGTCGCTGCTGCTCGGCCTGCACGACGACGACGCCGTGCTGCACCACATCGGCGTCGTCGGGTCGTTCAAGGCAGCCGAGCGGCGGGCGCTGGCCGAGGAGCTGGCGGGCCTGATCACGACCGACGACCACCCGTGGCTGGTGGAGCCGGACGGCAGGCGGCTGCCGGGCGAGATCAACCGGTGGCGCGGCAAGCACGCCGACTGGGTCGCGCTGCGGCCGGAGCGGGTGCTGGAGATCTCGTACACGCAGACCGAGGGCGCGGCGCCGGCCCGGCTGCGGCACAACGGCCAGTTCCGCCGCTGGCGGCCGGACCGCGAGCCGTCGTCGTGCCGCTACGACCAGCTCGACCAGCCGGCCCGCTACGACGTGGAATCGGTGCTGCGCGGCGAAGTCCGCCCCGGGAAGGGCGTGCGCTGAGTACCGTGGCGGGTTGTGGCTGACGTGGACGCGCTCATCCGGGAACTCGACGACCGCATGCGGCACGACTGCCGGCGCATGGCGCTGTGGCGGGTCGTGCACCGGACGACCGGGCTCTGCTACACGGTGGTGCTGATCCTGGTGCCGGCCGTGCTGGCGGTGGGCTTCACCTCGTCGGAGACGGCGCTGGGCAAGGTCCTGCTGCTCACCGCGGCCGTCGTCGGCGGGTTGAACGTCACCTTCAAGCCGTACCTGCACAGCCAGAAGCGGCGCGGTGACGTGAACACCATGCGGCGGCTGCGGGACGAGTTCCGGGCCGACGTCGCCGGGGCGGGGACGGGTGACGTGCTCGCGGTGTACCGGAAGTACTCGGCGGCCTACGCGACGGTGTTCGAGCAGCGGGGCGGCGAGCTGATCGACGGCCGGCTGAGCGCCGAGGAGCCCCCTCCCGCCGGGTCCGCGCCGGGGTCGGACGCACCGGCGAAGCCCGACGCCGAGCCGCGCGCCGAGCCGGTCGCCGAGCCCGCCGCCAAGGCTTAGCCCGACGTCACCCCTGACGCCCGTCGCCGGTGCGCTGCTCGTCCGAAGCACGCGCCCGCCGCCGGCGCGCTGATCGCCGGCCGGCCGCTCGCCCGCCCCCGGTCACTCGTCGGCCGCTCGTCCGCCGGTCAGACGTCCGGTTTCGCGGTCTTGGTCGCGCCGATCGACGCCAGCACCACGCAGAACACGGCGACCCACTGCGCCGGGTGCAGGGCCTCGTGCAGCACGACCAGCCCGGCCAGCGCGGCGACGGCCGGTTCGAGGCTCATCAGGATGCCGAACACGCGTGGCGGGATGCGGCGCAGCGCGTCCAGCTCCACCGAGTACGGGATCACCGACGACAGCAGCGCCACCGCCGTGCCCGCGATCAGCACCACCGGGTTGAGCAGCATCGTGCCCGCCTCGGCCACCCCGAACGGCAGCGCCAGCGCCGCGCCGAACACCATCGCCAGCGCCAGGCCCTTGCCGTCGGCCGTGCGGCTGCCCAGCGCCGCCGCCAGCAGGATGTACCCGGCCCAGCACACGGCCGCGCCCAGCGCGAACAGCACACCGGGCAGCGCCAGGCCGCCGTCCACCCTGGTCAGCAGCAGGACGCCGGCCGCCGCCAGCAGCGCCCACAGGCCGTCCAGCCAGCGCCGCGAGCCGAGCACCGCCACCGCCAGCGGGCCGAGGAACTCGATGGTGACCGCCGCGCCCAGCGGGATGTGCTTGATCGCCTGGTAGAAGCACAGGTTCATCGCGCCGAGCACCAGGCCGTAGCCCGCGATGACGGCGTACGTGCGCAGGTCGAGCCGCAGCGACGGCCGCCACACCACCAGCAGCACGACGGCGGCCAGCACGAGCCGCATCGTGACCGTGCCCGCGGCACCCGCCAGGGTGAACAGCTGCTTCGCGACGGCCGCGCCCACCTGCACGCTGACGACGCCCAGCAGCACCAGCGCGGGCGGCGGGATCGCGCCGTACGCCCTGGCGGCGAGCGTGAACGGCCCGGAGCGGGCCGGCCTGCGTTCGGGGAGTCCTTCGACGTGCACCGTGACCACCCGGCCATCCTCCACCAGCCCGCTCACCGAAGTCTCACCTGGACTGTGTGAGGCTCTGCACGACCACCGCCGGATGGGCTGAACCGTGGACGACCACTGTCGCCAGAGAGCGAGGACCGCTGTGCCGCGTCGGCGTCACGCCACCCTGATGCTGGTGGCCCTGAGCGCGCTGGCCGCGTGCAGCGCGGGTCCGTCGACCCGCCCGGTGATCGCGGTGCACGGTGAGGGCGACGACACGTCGGTGGCCACCGTGCCGTCCGGGCCGCGCGAGGTCCCGCCGCTGGAGAACTACGAGTCGGCCGGCCTGTCGTGGTCGTCGTGCACCGACTCGACGAAGGCCCGGCTGGGTGACACCGCGCCGGCCTCCGGGCACGAGTACGAGTGCGGGCGGCTGACCGTGCGGCTGGACGTCCCGAGCCGTCCCGGACGGGGCAGCCTCGGGCTGTCGCTGCTGCGCGTGGGCACCGGCGGCAGCCCGCTGGTGGTCGTCGGCGACGCGGACGGCGAGCCGGGCACGTTGACCGCGGCGCGGTTGGCGGCGAGCCTCCCGCCGTCGGTGCTGAGCACGTTCACGCTGATCGGCGTCGACCGGCGGGGCACGGGCATGTCGGACGGCGTGCAGTGCGTGCCGGACGTGGCGCGGGTGGGCATCCTGGAGGCCGATCCGGGCGCGGAGGACCAGGACGACCTGGTCGACGCCTACACGTTGGCGAGCCGCGAGTGCGTGCTCGACCTGGAGAACCGGCTGACGGCCGTGGACTCGTGGCGGGCGTCGGCGGACCTGGAGCAGCTGCGCGAGGCGTTGGGCGTGGCGCACCTCAACGGCATCGGCGTCGGCGAGGGGTCGCGGGTGCTGTCGCTGTACGCGAGCCGGTACCCGGACCGGATCGGGCGGATGGTGTTCGACGGCGCGCCCGACCCCACGCTCGACGTGTCGGCGGTGGCGGAGACGCAGGCGGTGGCGGCGCAGGAGACGTTCGCGGCGTTCGAGAAGGACTGCGTGCTGCGCGGGTGCCCGTTGGGCGCGGCGGCGTCGGACCGGTTCACCGCGTTGCTGGGCTCGTTGCGGAACCGGCCGGTGCGCGGTGACGACTTCGACCTGACCCCGGGCACCGCGACGGTGGCCGTGCTGGCGGGTCTCGCGGACCGCCCCCGGTGGCCCGCGCTGGCCGACGCCCTGGTCGCGGCCGAGGGCGGTGACGGGACGAAGCTGAGCGCGTTCGTCAACCCGCTCCTGCTCGACAACGAGGAAGACCCGCCGTGGCTGGACGCGGGCATCGTCACCGGGTGCAACGACACGACGACCCGCATCCCGCCCGAGCGGGTGGCCGGCCTGGCCGAGGACTGGAACACGAAGCACCCGCTGTTCGGCGCCTACTTCGCCCGCAAGCTGCTGATGTGCGGCCCGTTCCCCGTGCCGCAGCCCGTGAAGCCGCCGAAGCTGGTGGGGGCGCCCCCGATCGTGGTCCTGACGACCGCGACGGACCCCGTCACGCCGAGGGTGGGCAGTGAGCGGGCGGCGCAGGCCCTGCCGGCCGGCATCGTGGTCGGGTGGCAAGGCGGGGGTCACGGCGCCCTGGGCCGTTCGGCCTGCGCGACGACGGCGGCCGAGGAGTTCCTGGTGAACGCGAAGGTGCCGAGCAGCGGCACCGTCTGCCCGCCCTGAGCCGAACCCGATTGCGCGCAGCCACGCCCACGTCACGCCCACGCCGCGCCGCGAACTCGCACAGCCGCACGCGCCCGTACCCCGGCCCGTGCTCAGGGGTGAACGCGGTGCGTGGCGCGGCCCCGGCGCGCTGGGGCGGCCGGGGCCGGGCGGTGGTGCTCGGGTCGACGGGCTGCCGGCTCGGCGCCTAGCAGCTGGAGCAACACCCGCAGCCGGGTCCGGTGCAGCCGTTGCAGCAACCGCAGCCGTCCAGTTGGGCGTGCTCCACCGTCATGATCTCTACCACCATCGTTGGCTCCCCTGCGTCGAGCGGATGTCCTGCGACCGAAGGTATTTCGACCCCACGGTCCGCTCTACCGCTGGGCAGGGGAAGTCCCCTCACCCGATCGCGGAACGCCAATCATCAAGATGTTGCAATACGTGTTCACGTCCCTTCGGCGGTCAGTTCGTCCAGCGCCCGCTGCGCCGCCTCCAGCTCCGCGCGCAGCTGCTCGACCCGGGCCAGGTGGCGTTCGCGCGCCGCGCTGAGCACGCTGTCCACCGCCTCGTCCACCTCCGCGGGCAGCAACTTCGCCGCCTGCGCCACCGCCGACGCGGCCACCGGAGCCGCCTTCAACGTCCGCCGCGACCCCCACTGCACGTCGACCGTCCACTCGCCCTCGGCGGTCGACACCAGGGTCACCGTCACCTCCGCCGGCTTCGCCTGCTTGCGCGCGGCCGGCTTCCGCTCGGCGGGCTTGCGCTCGACCGACGGTGGCGCGGGCGCGGGCTTCGGCTTGGCCGGCGGCGGCGCGGGCGTGTAGATGTGCTCGACCGGCGCGGGGGCCGCCGGTTCGGGCGCCGACGCGGGCGCCGGGGTCCGCTTGCGCGGCGCGGGCTTCTCCACCGTCAGCTCGGCGGGCGAGAACGACAGCTCGTCCTTCTCCCCCGTCGGCCGCACCTGGATGTAGTCGCCCTCGGCCGGGTCGGTGAACGCCACCACCTTCGCCGACCGCCCAGCCTCCACCCCCACCGCGGCGGAGGTGAACCAGACCTGGGCCGGGCGACCGGCGGCCAGTTCCGCGCGCAAGTGGTCGATGTCCTCCTCGGACAACGAGCTCTGCTTCGCCTTCGCCATCGGTACCTCCACGACTTGCACAAGATCCGTCGTGGTGCAGCTTGCCCTACCGCACCGACAATTCCGCGAGCTGCCGGTCGTGCGGGCGCGCGAACACCCACTGCGACACCACCGAGCCCACCAGCGCGAGCAGCATGTCCCAGTGCGTGTCCCAGACATCCCCTTGCGTGCCAAGGAAGTCCGTCGCCGCCTCGCCGCCGATCACCGCGCCCGCCCACTCGACGAACTCGTAGACCGCGCTCACCGACAGGCACGTCGCCGAGACGAGGAAGAACGTCCACCCGCCCGGCCGCAGCGGCGTCCGGCGCAGCAGCACCTCGCGCGCGAGCACCGCCGGCACGAAGCCCTGGACGAAGTGCGCGAACCGGTCGTAGTGGTTGCGGTCGGTCCAGAGGTCCCCGAACGGCACCTCGGCGTACGTGTAGTGCGCGCCTAGCGCGAGCACCAGGGCGTGCCCGAAGACGAGCCAGTACGCGAGCCGCGTCAACGGGAACCGGCGGTACGTCCACGCCAGCAGCGGCAGCGCGATGGCGATGGGCGCCACCTCCAGCAGCCACGTCCCGTAGCTCTTGGGCCGAATGGCGGACACGGCGACCGCCACCACGACCAATCCCGCCAGCACGACCGGAAGGCGATCCCTGCGCTCCATCCCGCGATCCTGCCGCATCCCGGTCCACACAGGACAGGGGCGGCGAGGGAACCGTTCCCCTCGCCGCCCCGGTCACCGATCAGGATCAGGAACCGAACTGGATCCAGTTGACGTTCACGAAGTCGGCCGGCTGGCCGCTGGTGAAGGTCAGGTACACGTCGTGCTTGCCGGTCAGCCCGGTGATGTTGGCCGGCACGGTGCGCCAGCTCTGCCAGCCGCCGGTGTTGGCGATGGCGAAGCTGCCGAGCGGCGCCGCCGTCGGGCTGCCGACGCGGACCTCCACCAGGCCGCTCACGCCACCCGCCGCACCGCTCGCGACGCGGGCGATGAACTGGCGGCCGGTGCGGGTGCCGAAGTCGACACCCCGGAAGAGCGCCCACTCGCCGTTGGCGATGCCGGCGATGTTCTGGCCGCCGCCGACGTCCGTGGTCGTCTCCTTGAACACGCCGTGGTGCTGGTCGTACGACTCGGCCTGGATGGTGCCGAACGCGTCACGGGTGACCGGCGGAGCCGTCGTGGTCGTGGTGGTGGTGGTGGTGGTCGTCGTCGTGGTGGTCGTGGTGGTCGGGGACGTGGGGTTCACGCCGCCGGAACCCGAGTCGACACCGCTGCCGGCCGGGCCGCGCCACGCCGTGGACGACGCCGGGACGTTCAGCGTCTGCCCGTCGGAGAACGTCACCGTGGTCGCCGCCGAGCCCGGGTTGTAGGCCACGTACGTGCGGGCGCCGTTCTTGCTCAGCACGGCGTGCGTCGGCACGTTCGCGGTGACGGACGTGTCGGGCGTGCCGTAGGTGTTGAGCGACGAGATCCAGTGGTAGGCGTGCGCCCGCGAGTCGCCGTCCTCGGGGCTGAGGCCGCTGCCGTAGTTGGCCATCGCCTGCGCCGGGTCGGCGATCGCGAGGAACTGGGTGATGATGTCCTTCCACTCGACCTCGGTGCCGCCGTTGTTGGCGCGGAGCTCGTTGATGTTCTGCAGCACGTCGGCCTTGTAGTCGGCGTGGTACAGCGAGCCGCCGGTGATCGGCAGCATGTTGATGCCGTGGATCTCCTCGGGGTTCGCCGTCCACCACGTGCTGTAGCTGGCGCCCGCGCCCCACACCATGCCGACCGTGCCGTGCTGGAAGGCGGGCGGGAACACCGCGTCGTCCTTGTCGAACCAGTACTGCGCGATCGCGGTTTCCTGCGTGGTGTGCAGGTAGATGCCCGCGTCGCGCAGGGCGGTGTCACCGGTCGCCTGGCCGAACAGCACGGCGGCGGTGGCGAACATCATCCCCTCGGACGAGGACTCCTCGTTGTTGCCGTGCGCGAAGCCGGCGTGGCCGGACGCCCAGCCGTGGCCCGCGTACGCGTCGAAGTTGCGCAGGAACGGGAACCTGGTCTCGCCGCGGTCGTAGTTGTTGGCGTCCTTCACCAGCAGCTTGATCATGCCGCCGTAGCGGGAGTCGGCCGCCCACGCGGCGTCGTGCTGCGCCACGACGGACGCGGCCAGCACGTAGTAGCCGGCGTGGAAGTGGTGGTCGTTCAGCTCGGCGTCCGTGCCGTAGGAGGCGCGGTAACCGGTCAGCGTGCCCCACGTCGAGTCGTAGACGAAGTGCTTGTCGGGCTCGCCGGGCGTGGCGGTCAGCCAGTCGGTGAGCCGGTCGCGGACCATCGTGATCAGCCGGTCGCGGCCCGTCGTGTAGCCGATCTGGTTGGCGACGCGGGCGAGCGCCGCCAGGCGCCACAGCGCCTTGCCGGTCCAGTACGTGTCGGCCGCGCCCTTCCACGGGTCGGCGGCGTTCAGCTCCTGGTCGATCTCGGCGCGCAGGCGGTTCTGGTCGGCTGCCGAGGACAGGGGCAACGCGGGCAGGACGCCGTTGAACGTGCTGCGGGTCGTGAACGACGAGCCCTCGCGCAGCCGCATCTCACCGCGCGGGGAGGCGTAGCGGTAGGGGGTGACGGCGTCGGTGGAGTTGAGCCACTGGTGCCGGTAGAGGGCCTGGAGGGTGCCCGTCTGGGTGCCCTGGCGAGCCGTGGTCGTCGCCGTGTAGGTGGCGGTGAGCTGGGCATTCGCCGAGTTGTAGGTCCAGCTGACCTTGGTGTCGGTCACGAAGGAGAACGCGTAGCGCTGGAACAGGGACAGCGCGTCGCGGCTGGGCAGCGCGGCCACGGAGAAGAAGGCGGCCGGCGAGGTGGCCTCGGCGGTGCCGACGACGTTCCAGTTGCTCGGCGAGAACAGCGCGTAGTCACGGCCGTTGACGGAGACGCCGAGCGTGGTGCCGGTGTTGCTCCAGATCGTGGTGGCGCCGTTGAACCCGACGCGGGCCGTGCCGCCGGTCGCCTCGGCGTACACGTACGGCGAGCCGTGGCCGATCGTGGTGCGCAGGGTGCGCGTCCCGTCCGTCCACAAGGGAGTGACGGTCCAGTCGGACCAGCCGTCGACCTGCGTGCGCGGCGCGTTGAGGCCGCTCACGCCGACGAACAGGTCGTCCTGGTGCATGAACTCGTAGAACCGGCCGTCGGGGGTGATGTTCGGCGTCTTGGGGTTGCCGACGCCGAGCCCCTGCGCCGCCGCGTGGAAGGTCAGCGGGTGGGCGTACATGTTCTCGGAGTACGGGTTGCCCGGGTAGCGCTGGAAGGCCAGCGACGACCACCAGTCGTTGGTGGGGACGGGCCGGCCGGCCATGCGGGCGGTGACCTTCGGCGTCACGGGAGCGCCGTTGGAGTCGGACGGGCCGACCGCGCCCGCCGGACGGGTGGTGGCGTAGCTACCGGCCCCGACCGTGACGGCGTTGGCCGTTCCGGTCAGGACGAGAGGGACAGCGGCAGCCGCGGCCACGGCGACCGCCAAGGCCGCCAGGTGGGGGCGGATTGAACGCACAGGGAACCTCCAACAGGAACTCACAGCTCTGTGAGAGCGCTCTCACGCATGGCAAACGGTAAACCGCCAGGTTGCCGCGTGTCTACGGTTGGTTGGTTCTGACCCTGTCAAGAGCCCGCGGAGGCGGTCGGTCAGTCCTCGACGCGGAGGTGGTACTCGCACCCGTACTCGACCGCGTACTGCAGGTCGTAGTGGTGCACGATCTTGGGGCCGCCGTGCAGGTGGACGTGGGTGACGGTCTGCTTCGGGGCCTCGGGCGCCTTGGCGTGGGAGTCGACCCGGCCGTCGAGGGGACCACCGACGAACCGCACCACGTACGCATTCGTCATCGACTTGCCTCCCTCTCTTCGGCGTCGCCGTCCATGGTACGAGAGGACCAGTCGGATCGCGGCTGACGCGCGTGGGGAAACAGCCGGTTGGCGCAAGGCGCCTGCGTGGTTCCCGATCTCCTCCACCCCTGCCGACCTGGCGTGACACGTCCCGGCCGGCGTCGCCGTCCAGCCCGACGGCGACGCCGAGGTCGGGTGCACGACGCCTCGGCCCCCGAGCGCGTCGACTTCGGTCTCAGCCGGTGTCAGCCGTTCACGTCGTCACCGGCCTCGTCGTCAGTCCGCAACGAGCTCTCCTCACCGAGCCCGACCTCGTCCAGCACCGCCCAGATGGCATGGGCGACGGCCGCGTAGTCGCGGGCGGACAGGTCGGCGGGCAACAGCACTTCCAGGCTTCGAGTCGGCACGACTTCAGCGTGACCGTGGACCACCTGCCACGCGATACCCCAAGGGAGCGGTGTTCCCAGCCGTTGAGACCACCGGCCCCCGCGACCGGCACGCCCGGCGTGCGCGAACGCCTCCGTCTTCGATGGTGACAGGCACTCGCGGCTCCACTCGCCAGCGCCCGCTCCACGCCCACCGGGGCGTACACGGTTTTCGCCGAATCGGACGGTTTCGCGCGTCTTGCCGCCCTCAGGTGTCTCTTCATGGGTGCGCGACGCGGCGCAGGGGACCCCAGGTCGCCTCAAACGCGCTGCGGCCTCGCCCGAATGGAGGGCACGCCGACGCCGGGTGCCTGCCCGGACAGCCGGCGCCCGGAGTCGGTTCACCTGGTGGTCGGACGTGAGACCGACCCGTATCCCCAGCTCTACTGGCGCTTCCGCGACGGTTGGACGCGCGGTGGCTCGCCGGGCATCTTGGGGTAGTCGGGCGGGTAGGGCAGTTCGCCGCGCTCGTCGTTCGCGTACCAGTCGAGCAGCGCCTCGATGCCGAACGCCTCGTCGTCCAGGCTCGCGTGCGGGTCGCCGTTGTCGGCCAGGTACTTCGGCACGGTGAGGACGTCGAAGTCGTCGGGGTCCACAGAGGACAGTCGATCCCACGTCACGGGGGTGGACACGGTGGCGCGGGGCGTGCCGCGGACCGACCAGGCGGACGCGATGGTGCGGTCCCGGGCGGCTTGGTTGAAGTCGAGGAAGACGCGCTCACCGCGTTCCTCCTTCCACCACGACGTGGTGGCCTTGTCGGGAACCCGCCGCTCCACCTCGCGGGCCAGCGCGATGACGGCGTGGCGCACGTCCACGAAGTCCCACTCGGGCCGGATGCGCACGGCGACGTGCACGCCCCGTCCGCCGGACGTCTTCGGGTACCCGGTGAGCCCGAGCTCCTCCAACACCTCGCGCAGCACGAACGCGACCTCGACCGCGTCGCGGAAGTCCGTGCCCGGCTGGGGGTCGAGGTCGACGCGCAGCTCGTCCGGCCGATCGGTGTCGGACCGCCGCACGGGCCACGGGTGGAAGTCGAACGTCCCCAGGTTGGCCGCCCACGCCAACACCGCGGGCTCGGTCGGGCACACCTCGTCCGCGGGCCGTCCGGACGGGAACTTGACCCGGGCCGTCTCCACCCACTCGGGAGCCCCCTTGGGCAACCGCTTCTGGTAGAACGCCTCGCCGGTGACCCCGTCCACGTACCGCTTCAACGTGGTGGGCCGATCCCGCAGGACCCGCAACAGGGGCTCAGCGACGGCCAGGTAGTACTCGACCACCTGCAGCTTGCTGATACCCCGGTCGGGGAAGTACACCTTGCCCGGGTTCGACACCCGCACCACGCGCTCGCCAACGTTCAGTTCCACAGCTGGGGCCGCCACACCGGCGAGGGTAACAACGCCGGTGGGACGGGGCAGGCCAACGCGCCGACGTGGTGATCAGCACAGCAATCCCACATATCCCGGCCCGAACCGCACGTCAACCAGCACTTTCCCGTATTACGGACACCCACCCTCCAGCCCATTCGCGTGCACGCTAGCGGTTTCGACGAGCAGTTACCCTGACGGATCCCATAGGCGACGAGGCCGCGTGCGAGGTGCTCATCGCCGTCTCCGAATCATCCTCGGTCCAGGTGCTCGGAACGCTTGCCCGCCAACTCGACTGACGCGGCCGCCGCGTGCAAGCGCGCGACCGACGCCGCAGAACTGATCGCGCCCAAGCCGCCAGAACGTCAATGACATCAGCAGTTGTACTCGGGCGCGACGACGACGCAGACCGCTGCCTCCACGGCCACGGACGGGGGCCGCCTGCAGTGGCGACGCACGGTGGTGGCGATCAGCACAGCAACACCACGTATCCAGCCTGAACGGCCCTCCGACCAGCGTGTCCATCTCTTCCAGCCAGTGCCGCGCACCACCGGATTGACTGAGTTCTTAGCCCGTTCGTATGTAGGTGGACGATGTCCACCCCAGGTGTCCGGTGCTTCGATACAGTCTCCGACTGACCACGGAGCGCAATCGGGGAGGTTTGTGCTGTGACCGGTTACAACGGGGGGCTGACGGGGGATGTCGGTCAGTACGCCTTGAAGCAGTACCGCGAGCAGAGCGGGGGTGGGCTCGCCAGCCTGTTCACCATGGGATTGAGCGACGTCGTCGCCGCCGCCAAGGCGCTGGCCGCCGCGAACGAAGCCAAGGCTTTGGCGGTGGACCCGCAAGCCGTCGACACGATGCTGAAGAAGCTCACCGACATGCAGGACGTCCTGGACGGAATCCAAGCGGATGCCGAAATGCTGGCCAGCCAGACGCCGCTCGGTGGCGGGTACGCCGAAGACATCGGCAAGGTGAACGCCCAACTGGGCCACCAGGTCATCAACGAGGTGATCCCGGAAATGGTCAAGGCCATTGCGGACCTCAAGGATCAGGTCGACAAGAGTCGGGCTTCCTACCGGAACGTCGACGAAGCCAAGTCTGAGACCTTCAACAACCTCTGACGGGATGACGCAGCTGCGATGAATCGCACACTCACTCGAATTTCGATGGCCTTCGTCGCCGGTCTCGCCCTGTTGACCACCGCTTGCTCCGACGGTGCGACAGGAACTCCGACACCGGCCACGACGACCACGGGAACCAAAGCCGACTCGTCGACCACCCCCGCCACCACCTCGCCTTCAGATGACAACGCCCTCGCGGACGTCGACCCGTGCGATCTCCTCACCTCCGCCGAAGTGACCCAGGTCGGTCTGACGAATCCCGGTGAACCAGAGGTGATCGGCGGCGCCGAGACCTGCCGCTGGAAGGTGAGCGGAAATGGCGGTCTCCTCGTCGCGGTGAATCCGCGTAAGGGCTTCGACGATCTCGACTACCGAGGCAAGGACGTAGCGCCGACCAAGGTTGGAAAGTACGAGGCGCGATTGGCCAAAGCACTCGACGGCGCCAAGAACATCTGCCACGTGGTGATCGAGGTTTCCGGATCGTCCAGTGTCCAACTCATCTCCAACTTCACGGCCAGCTCGAGCGATACCGCCGGAGCGTGCGCCCGTGCCACGCAAGCCGCCGAACTGGTCGCGCCCAAGCTGCCCTGACCTGCTGTTAGTACCGTCCCAAGGGGGGATGAGATGACCCGAGAGAAGCCGCGAGTTCCGGAACCGACCGCGAACTACCCAGCGCACCAGCACGAAGACTTGAAACGACAGGTCGAGGAGAACTTCGACGCGGGCGTGGCCGGTCAAGTCGCCGACAAGTGGAAGTCGATCGGGGCGACTTTGACCGAGATGGCGGTGGACTTCCAGGTCATCGTCAACGGCTCGCAGGGCGGCTGGACGGGTAGCGCGGCGGAGGGGGCTCGGGCCGCGCTGGCCAAGGTCGGGAAGTTCAGCGACATGACCGGTGATCACTTCACGGCTACCGGGACCGCCCTGCACACGCAGACCACGGCGGCGGCCGAGGCGAAGAACCGGATGCCCGAGCCGGTCGAGTACGACCCCAAGAAGATGTTCACCGACGCGCTCACCAGCGGCTCGATCCTGCAGTTGGCGGCGTTGCCGATGGCGATGCCGGCGCAGAAGGCGAAGTCGGACGGCGCCAAGGCCGAGGCCGTCCAGGTGATGCAGTCCCGCGACGACGCGATGCGCTCGGCCACCAGCACGATGCCCGCGTTCGCCGAGATGCCCGCCGTGACGCAAGACCAGGGCACGGCCACCAGCTCAACGCACACCTCGTCGGTCACCACCCGCACGGTCGACCCGAGTCGGGTGGGGCCCGGCGGTGTGCCGGGGACGACGGCGACCACGGGAGTGGGCACCACCACCGGGACCACCACCACGTCGTGGGCGCCGCCGCCCAACGTCGCCCCGCCGACCGTGCCGCCCAACTTCGGCACGCCTCCGCCGACGCAGCCGCCCCGCACGCCGCTGCCCGGGTGGTTGCCGCCGGCCTTCCCGCCCGGCGGCAAGCAGAACGTCCCGCCCGGCAAGGCGGTGCCCCCTGGTCGGCCGCTGCCCCCCGGCGCACGACC
>NZ_JBHTLK010000118.1:0-21106 GCF_042678885.1 Saccharothrix hoggarensis | reverse complement strand
CGGCGACGAGCCCGGTCGCGCGGCCCACGTCGGTGATGTCGCCGACCGCGTACAGGTCGCCGCCGGGCAGCCCGCCGAGCAGGTCGAGCCGCAGGCCCGCGCCCGCTTCGGCGGCGAGCAGGTACTTCTGCACGTCGGCGTCCAGCCACTCCAGGTCCGCCCGGAACGACGCCACGACCTCGGGTGTCACCTCGGCGGTGCTGAGCCCGGCCAGCCGCCGCACGAACCGCGGCACGCCGCCGGTCTGCTGGTGCACGAAGTCCACGAGCCCCCGCGAGGACGCGGGCAGCACGGCCCGCACCTGCTCGCGGGTCAGCGGTTCCAGCGTCACGGCGGGCCTGGCCCGGCCGAGCGACTCGGCCAGCGCCGCCAGCGCCCGCGACCGGGGCCACGGCCGGTAGGCCACGACGATGCTCTCCTCGCCGCGCTCGACCCTGGCCCGCAGGGACAGCAGGTCGGCGTCGGGCAGCAGGTGGGCGTCATCGACGACGGTCGCGGCGACGCCGGCGTCCTCGAACGCCCGGGCGATCTCCCGCAGCACGGCGGTCTTGCCGTACCCGCCGGGCGCGACGACGCCGAGCCGCACCGGGTCGCCGGACGCGATCACGTCCAACACCTGCGCGACCTGCGGTGGGAGCAGGGGACTCACGGTCGTGCTCGGGCTCAACGGCCATCCTCGGGGTCACGGGCGCGGCGCTGCCCACCGGTCGGCACGAGCCCGCGCACGACGCGCTTCACCGTGCGCCGCTCGGGCAGGTCCAGGGGGGTGATGTCGACGGGCGGCCGGGGCGGCGGGGCGGTGAACTCCACGTCCGACGCCTCCAGCCCGCCCACGGGGAACCTCAGCAGCGGGTCGTCGTCGCGGACCATGATCGACGTGTCCACGGGCTCGGGTTCCGCGTCGGGCCCGACGACGAGCCGGCGGGCGGCCAGGGCCGCGCCCTTCACCACGGACGTCTCGGGCGCGGCCTCCAGCACCACCCGGCCGGGCACGGACGCCGCGACCAGGGGGATGCGGGCGCTGCCGCCGACGACCGCGGTCACCCCGACGCCGGGCACGGCGGACACGACCCGGTGGAACACGGCCGCGGCCTGTTCCACGTCGGGCCGGATGAGGTCCTCGAACCGCGCCCTGGTGATCGGCACGTCGACCCGGCCGGACGGCAGGTGCACGGGGATCGACGTCTCCACCGTGCCGGACAGCAGGCGCTTGGCGGCTTCGCAGTCGCGGCGCAGCCGCCCGAACAGGCCGCGGGTGCGGGGGTCGTCGGCGTCCAGTTCGGCCAGCGCCCGCCCGAGTGACGCCCGGACGTGGTCGAACACGGCGTCGTCGAAGTCCGCGCCGGCGGCCTGGTCGACACCTTCGACGGCGGCGACCAGCTCGAACCCGCGACTCACGACGGACGCGCTGAAACCGTGGCTGCCCAGGCTGAACACGCCGAGCGACCCGGTGGGCGGGCGGCTGAACGCGTGGTTCTCGGCGGCGGCGACGGGCTCGGGCACGAGGGTCGCCGCGACCCCCACCGACCGCAACGCCCGGTGCATGAGCCCCTTGGCGTGCGTCCCCCACCCGGGGGGATGCGCGAGGACGACGTGCTCGGGCTGTTCGCCTTCGCGGGCGGCGACCTGGTCCGTCACCCACCGGACCATGAGCGCCGTCAGCTCCTCGGCCGGGCACTGCTCGGCGCCGGGGGCGTCGCCGCCGAGGACGACGGGCACGACGTCGCCGACGCGGCGGCTGAAGCCGGTGGCGGTCCACCGGGGGTCGCCCGGCTCGCCGACGGCGAACGCGCCGTCCGAGGTGAGGTGCAGGGTGGAGGCCACACCGCCGCCGGGGCCGCCGAGACCGACCACCTCGGGTTCCCCGCGTCCGGCGCCGCCGAGCCTGCACACGGCCGCCGCGGTGCGCGTGGTGCCCACGTCGACCCCGAGGACGTACGGCAACTCGGACGCCTCCCCACTCACCTGAATGAACTACGGGCAGTACCTACACGGGTTACGAGACGGTCACAAGCTCATCCCCTAACCCCCTAGGGAGTGAACGACCAACACCCCATAGTGGATGCGGCATCTACTGGGAGTAATCCCCGATGGCCGGGGAGCCCCCCGCTCCTACCTTGATCACCAGGCCGGACCACCCCTGCCGGTCCCGCTCCCCGCGTCCGATTCGACCAGGAGAAATCCATCATGGGCTCCAGCCCCAACACGCTGCACGACTTCGTCCTCGACCTCCTCAGCGACCCGACCGCGCTGGCCGACTTCCAGGCCGACGCCGAGGGCACCCTGGCGCGGGCGGGCTTGAGCGACATCAGCGCTCTGGACGTGCAGGAAGTCATCCCGCTGGTGCTCGACTACGTGCCGACCGGGAGCCTGCCCGCTCTCGACGGCTCGATCGTCGAGGACCTGCCCCTCGACCTGGACGCCGGCCAGGCCGGTGCGATCCTCCAGCTCAAGGCCGTCACGGACCAGCTCGCGGTGTCGGGCGCCACCGGCGCCGGCGACGTCAAGGCCGCGGTGGCGGGCACGTTGAGCGCGGACGCCGACGGCCTGAGCGTCTTCGGCGGCGTGTCGAGCTGGGACCTGCTCGACGGCTCCGGTTCGGCGACGTTGACGGTCGAGGGCGACTTCTCCGCGGTGGGTGACGTGACCGACACCCTGGACGGCACGCTGCACACCGCCACCGGCCAGGTCTCGGGCCTGACCGGCACGGCGACCGGCACGCTGGACGGTGCCGTCGCCACCGCGGGTGGGGTCACCGGCTCGCTGCCGGACGCGGACGGCCTGACCAGCACCGCGTTCGGCGCCGTCGACACGCTGAACGGCGTGGTCGGCAACGTGACCGGTGGCCTCACCGGCAACCTGCCGCTGGGCGACCTGCCCGCCGTCGGCGACCTGGGCGGCCTGCCGGCCGTCGGCAACGTGGGCGACTCGCTCGGCGTGTCCGGCTCCGCGCACGGCGAGGCGGAGTTCGACACCCACGCCGCCAACCCGCTGGGCGACGTCGCCGACACGGCCGCGAACGCCGCGAACGTGGGCGGTGTCGTGAGCAACGTCACCGGCACCGTCGACGGCCTCGACCTGCCGGTCGTCGACTCGCTCGGCGTGGACGACCTGCTCTTCTGAGCCTGATCGACCACTGGGGGGCCGGCTCCGTCCACAGGACGGGGCCGGCCCTCACTTTCACCCGGACGGGTTTTACCGGCACACTCTGCCGGGTGATGTCCGCGCCCTGGCTCGACGTGCTAGACGACACGATCCGGGCTTGCGCTGCGCACAACCGGCCCGACCTGGCCGAACGGTTGCGCGAGAAGCGCGCCCGCCAGCTGGACCCCAAGCTCCGGGTGCTCGTGATCGGCGAGCCCAAGCAGGGGAAGAGCCAGCTCGTGAACGCGATGGTGAACGCCCCGGTGTGCCCGGTCGGTGACGACGTCACGACCGCCGTTCCCACGTTCGTGCAGCACGCCGAGACACCGTCCGCGGCGTTGGTGCGCGGCGCGTCCATCGCGAACACCCCCACCGAGCGCATCCCCACCGAACGCATCCCGGTGCCGATCGACCAGCTCGCCGACCAGGTGAGCGCGAACCACGGCCACGGCGGCGACCTGGTCCGCGCCGAGGTCGGCATCCCCCGCGCCCTGCTCGACTCGGGCCTGGTGCTGATCGACACGCCGGGCGTCGGCGACCTGCGGCCCGCGCACACCGCGAGCACGTTCGCCGCCCTGCTCCAGGCCGACGCGGTGCTGATGGTCTCCGACGCGACGGCCGAGCTGACCGGGTCGGAGCTGGAGCTGCTGAAGCAGGTCATGACGTCCTGCCCCAACGTGATCGTGGTGCTGACGAAGATCGACATCGCGGCGCAGTGGCGGCGCGTGGTGGAGCGCAACCGGGCGCACCTGGCCCGCGCCGGCGTGACCGCGAAGCTCATCCCGGTGTCCGCCGCGCTGCGGCTGCGCGCGGCCAAGACCGGCGACAAGGCGCTCAACGCCGAGTCCGGGTTCCCGGAGCTGCTGGCGTGCGTGCGGCAGGACATCGTGGCCGCCGCCGACCAGCTGGCCCGCCGCACGATCGCGGTCACCGCCGCGTCGGCGATCAAGCAGCTGGTGGCCCCGGTGCGGGAGGAGCTGTCCGCCCGCGCCACCCAGGGCGCCGGCGCCACCGTCGCCGCGCTCAACGAGGCCCAGCGCCGCATCGACGAGCTGCGCCGCCGGTCGGCGCGCTGGCAGACGGTGCTGGCCGACGAGATGGCCGACCTGGTCTCCGACATCGAGTACGACCTGCGCGACCGCACCCGCCGCATCCTGCGGGAGATCGACCGGACGTTCGAGACCGCCGACCCGGCGCTGGGCTGGGACAAGTTCGAGGCGTGGCTGGAGGACAACCTCACCGAGGCCGCCACCACGAACTTCGCCTGGCTGCTGGAGCGGTCCGAGTGGGTGGCGGAGAAGGTCGCCAAGAGCTTCCCGGTGGCCCGCGACGACCTGCTGCCGGAGTCGATCTTCCCGGACGACGTGCTGGACCGCGTCGCGCCGATGGACAAGCCGGTGATCGAGACGTTCAACCTGATGCAGAAGGCGTTCACCGGCCTCAAGGGCTCCTACGGCGGCGTGCTGATGTTCGGCCTGGCCACGAGCCTCGCCGGGATGCCGCTGATCAACGCGATCTCGCTGGGCGCGGGCGCGCTGTTCGGCGGCAAGTCGATCATCGACGAGAGCGACCAGCGGTTGCGCCGCAGGCAGGCCGCCGCCAAGGCCGCCGCGGCCCGGCACGTGGACGACTTCTTCATCAAGTTCAGCAAGGACTGCCGCGACGCCGCCCGGCACATCCAGCGCAGCCTGCGCAGCCACTTCGCCACGCTGGCCGAGGAGATGCAGGAGACGCTGCTGGAGTCGGCCCGCAGCGCCCGCCGCGCCGTGCAGGACGACAACACCGAGCGGGAGCGCCGCAACCGCGAGGCCAAGCGGGAGCTGGACCAGCTCGTGGCCCTGTACCAGCGGGTCCAGGCGCTCGCGGGAGGTCAGGCGCCGCCGTTGGGGATCAGCGCCTGATGCTCGCGGGCGTGACGCTGGAGGAAGAGGTCTGGGCGCTGCTGGAGGACGCCCTGGCCGTGTACCGGGACAGCCCGCGCGCGGTCGCGTGGCTGCGCGGGCACCAAGCCCGGTTCGGCGAGCCGGTGCGCGTCGCCGTGGCGGGCGCGCCGCGGTCCGGGAAGTCCACTGTGGTCAGTGCGCTCATCGGCGAGGAGTTCGTGCCGACCGGCGCCACGACGTGGTACCAGGACGGGCCGCAGCCCAAGGCGCACGTCGGCCCGTACGAGGTGCCGGTGCTGCGCCGCGACGGCAGGGCGTTCGTGGACGCGCCGGACGCCGAGCGCGTGGTGGTGGAGTGGCCGTCGCGGTCGTTGCGGGACGTCACGCTGATCGACACCCCGGCGGACGCGCCGGTCGAGCACGTCTACGGCGAGGCCGACGCCGTGCTGTACCTGACCCGGCACCTGCACACCGCGGACGTGCGGTTCCTCCAGACCGCGCACGACCACCCGGTGGCCCGCGCCGCGCCGGTGAACACGGTGCTGGTGCTGGCGCGGGCCGACGAGATCGGCGGCGGCCGGATCGACGCGCTGTCCTCGGCCAAGCAGATCGCCCGCCGCTACCGGCGCGAGGCGACCGTGACCCCGTTGTGCCAGAACGTGGTCGCGGTGGCCGGGCTGCTCGCGGTGGCCGCGCGCACGCTGCGGCCGGACGAGTTCGCCGCGCTCGCCGCGCTGGCCTCGTTGCCGCGCGCCGAGCTGGACGACCACCTGCTGTCCGCGGACCGGTTCGTCGGCGAGGACTTCCCGGTGCGGCTGGACCCGGCGGTGCGCCGCGGCCTGGTCGACCGGTTCGGCATCTTCGGCGTGCGGCTGACGACCACGCTGATCCGGCAGGGCTTCGACACGCAGGTGAAGCTGACCGGGCAGCTGGTGCAGCGCAGCGGCCTCGGCGAGCTGCGCGACTCGATCGGCGTGTACTTCACCGAGCGGCGCGAGGTGCTGAAGGCGCGGGCCGCGCTGATCGGGCTGGACGTCGTGCTGCGCGCCGAGCCCCGGCCGGGTTCGGTCGGCCTGGCGGCGGCGGTGGAGCGCATCCTCGCGTCGGCGCACGACTTCCGGGAGCTGCGGCTGCTGGCGGCGTTGCAGGGCGGGCGCACCCGGCTGCCCGGCGAGCTGGAGGCCGAGGCGCACCGGCTGGTCGGCGAGCTGGGCACGGACCCGCTGGTGCGCCTCGGGCTGGACCACGAGCCGACCGGGGACGAGCTGCGGCACGCCGTGCTGGAGACCCTGGGCCGCTGGCGCGACCACTCGGCGGACCCGGCGCTGGACCACGGGCAGCGGCGGGCGGCACACGTCGTCGTGCGCAGCTGCGAGGGGATGCTCTCCCAGCTCGTCGGCTGACCGCCGACCGGTCAGTTCAGCGCCGCCACCAGGGCCTGGACCGCCGCGGACGGCGTCCGGCGCGGGTCGGTGACGAGGAACAGCGTGCTGTCGGGCAGTTCGCGGACCCGCTGCAGGGTGCCCGCGTCCAGCTGCTCGGCGACCGCGACCCGGGGCAGCACCGTCCACCCGAGACCCGCGACGACGCACGACCGGACGGCCTCGATGCTGCCGAACCGGGTGATGCTGGGGGATGCGGACAGCTCGCGCACGAACCGGTCGCTGTACGAGCAGCCCTCCTCCAGCAGGAAGTACCGCTCGTCCAGCACCACGCCGGGCGCGGACACGAGCTCGATCGGCTCCACGCCGATGGCGGTCACCTTCAGTCCCGGCGCGACGACCGTCTCCTCCAGCACGAGCGCCAGGTCGAGCGTGCCGTTGCGGACGCCGGAGATCGCCTGCCGGGTGCCCGCCGGCGACAGGTGGACGGTGATGCCTGGCCAGCGCATGGCCACGTCCGCGATGCGCTGCGGCAGCCGGTAGGCGCACACCGATTCGGGTGCGGCTATCCGCACGTCGCCCTCCACCGCGGTGCTGCCGCGCACGGCGTCGCGGAGCCGTTGCTCGGCCGACAGCACCTCCCGCGCGTGCTCGACGGCCTGGCGGCCCGCCTCGGTGAGCCGGGCGCCGCTGGGCAGCCGGTCGAACAGGCGCGCGCCGAGGTGCCGTTCCAGGGTCTTGACCTGGCTCGTCACCGTGGATTGCACGAGGTGCAGCTCCGCCGCGGTGGCGGTGAAGCTGCCCGTGCGCGCGAGCACCAGGAGGGTGCGCAGGAGGCGGGTGTCCACCGGATCGACAATACCGATCACAGCGATCGCTGGGAATCGTTGGACTCGATGGCCGGTGGTGGGAGACGCTGTCGGCATGACCGACGTGCTCCGCTACAGCGCCTTCACCACCGACCCCTCGGGCGGCAACCCCGCCGGTGTCGTCCTCGACGCTACCGGGCTCGACGACGCCCGGATGCTGGCCATCGCCGCCGAGGTGGGCTACTCCGAGACCGCGTTCGTCCTCCCCCGCGCCGAGGACGGCGAGTTCGACGTGCGGTACTTCAGCCCGCTGGTGGAGGTGCCGTTCTGCGGCCACGCCACCGTCGCCACGGCCGTCGCGCTCGACCGGCCCGGCACGCTGCGCTTCCACACCCCGGCGGGGCTGGTGGAGATCGCCACGTCACCCGGCCGGGCCAGCCTGACCAGCGTGCCGACGTCCTCCACCCCCGCGACCGACGCGGACGTCGCCGAGGCGCTGCGGGCGCTCGGGTGGTCGGCCGACGACCTCGACCCGCGCTACCCGGCGCACTGGGCGTTCGGCGGCGCGCGGCACCTCGTGCTCGCCGTGCGCACGCGCGAGCGCCTGGCCGCGCTCGACTACGACTTCGACGCGCTCGCCGACCTGCTGCGGGCCCACGACGCGGTGACCGCGCAGCTCGTGCACCAGCGCTCCGAGGACGTGTTCGACGCGCGCGACCCGTTCCCGGTGGGCGGGGTCGTGGAGGACCCGGCGACCGGCGCCGCGGCGGCCGCGTTCGGCGGCTACCTGCGGGCGCTCGGCCTGGTCACCCGGCCCCGCGCGATCACGATCCACCAGGGCGTCGACATGGGCCGGCCCAGCCTGCTGGAGGTCGAGGTGTCGCCGGACGACCCGCGCGTCAAGGTCACCGGCGCGGCCGTGCGGCTCTAGGCGCGTTCCAGCACGACGACGGGGATTTCGCGGTCCGTCTTCGTCGCGTAGTCGTCGTAGGCGGGCCACACCCGCGTCATGAGCTCCCACAGCTCGGCGCGCTCGTCACCGGTCGCGGTGCGGGCCTTGGCGGTGAACACGTCCGCGCCGACCTGCACCTCGGCCGTGTTGTTTACGGCCAGGTTGCGGTACCACGCGGGGTGCTCGGGCGCGCCGCCGTGCGAGGCGACGACGACGTACGCGTCACCGCGGGGCTGGTAGATCAACGCGGTCCGGCGGGGTCGGCCGGACTTGCGGCCGGTCGTGGTCAGCAGGAGCGTGAAGACGCCCGGCCGCCACTCGTGGCCTTCCCGTCCGCCCGACTCGACGTACTTGCGGATGTGCTCCTGCACCCAGCCGACGGGGCTGTCCACTACTGACATGCCCCGACGCTACCGAGGCTGACGGGCCTCGGCATGGCGGCGGGGCCGCCGGTCGCTACTCCGCAGTCACGACCGGCGGCCCCGAACGGGGTGGGGACGTCCGCCTCGCACCCCCTGGCCCGTCACCGCTGCTCCCCGGCGCCTCCCGACTCATCCGCCCGCGTAAGCGGTGTTCGGGTCGCTCGACCACGTCTGTGGAGACGTGGTGTGGGACGGGACGGCCAAAGCCCTTGCCTGGACTTTTCTAGTAGATCTGGCTCGTGCGGCGCATCTGTTCTCCTCGTGGCGTCGGTACTTCGCCAACTATGGCGGGCGTGGAGGCTGGCGGCTCATACGAAAGGGGGATAGAAGAGCGTTATGCCCGAGCTCGAACTGCGTCACCTGCGCGCGGTCTGCGCGATCGCCGAAGAAGGCAGCCTCACGAAGGCCGCCTCCCGCCTGGGGCTCACCCAGCCCGCGATGAGCGCCCAGCTGCGGACGGTCGAGCGGATCGTCGGCGGCCGGTTGTTCGACCGCACGCCCGGCGGTTCCGTGCCCACCGACCTCGGCAGGCAGGTCGTCGGCACGGCCCGGCTGGTGCTGGACGAGGTCGAGCAGCTCGTGTCGCTGGCGCGCGAGCGGACCAGGGACCGCGCCGGCGCGCCGGGACCGCTGCTCGTGGGCGGCGTGCCGACGTTGTTCTTCGGGCACTTCGTGGAGGAGCTGCGCCGGGTGATCCCCTGCTCGGAGGTCCGCACGGAGATCATGCCGGGCGCATCGGACCTGCTGGAGCTGCTGGTGTCCGGCCAGGTGCACCTGGGCGTGCTGGACCGGTTCGAGGGGCTGGACCGGCGGGAGCTGCGCGGGCTGGAGGTGCGGCGGCTGGTCAGCGAGCCGCAGTTCGTGGCGCTGCCCGAGTCGGACCCGCTGGCCGGGCAGGACGACGTGGACCTGGCGCAGCTCGCCGACCGGGACTGGGTCGCGCCGCCGGACGAGTTCGTCGGCAACCGCATCCAGATCTTCACGGTGTGCGCGGAGGCCGGGTTCACGCCCCGGTTCAGCCACCACGTCAACGAGGCCAGCACCGCCCGCAGCCTGGTCGCGAACGGCGCGGTGTCGTTCGCGCTGCCCCAGTCCCGCGGCGGCGACGGGATCGTGATCCGGCCGCTGCGCGGCTCGCCGCTGATGGTCGACCTGCTGCTGGCGACCCGCCGCGAGGGGCCCGCCGCCGGGCGGGCGCACGACGTGTTCGCCGCCGCGGCCAGGGCCTACCGCAAGGTGCTCCCCCGCAACCCCGGCTACGCCAGGTGGTGGGAGGAGCACCCCGAAGCGCACCGCGAGATCGACGCGGCGCTGCTGCTGGCGGGCGACTGACCCGTCGTGGTCAGCCCTTGAGCGCGTCCTCGATGCCCGTGGGCGTGCGGCCGATCAGCTTCTCCAGGTCCGGCCGCACCTCGGCGAGCACGCCGCGGCCGATGTTGACCTCGATGTCGGCCAGCAGCTCCGCCGCGAACCCCGGCAGGCCCAACCCCTCCAGGCCGGCGACGCGCTCCTCCGGCGTCACCCTCTCGTGCGTGGTGCCGGCGAGGGCGGCCAGCTCGTCGAACGTCCACGCGCGGGCGCCGGTCAGCTCGTAGACCGCGTTCTCGTGGCCCTCGCCTGCCAGCACGACGGCGGCGGCCAGCGCCAGGTCGTCGCGGGACGCGGTGGCGATGCGGCCGTCGCCCGCGGCGGTGACGATCGGGCCGGGGCCGTGCGGGAGGAAGTTCTCGTGGTACATCCCGTTGCGCAGGAACGTGAACGGGATGCCGGTCGCGCGGATCGCGTCCTCGGTCTCCTTGTGCACGCGGGCCAGGCCCAGCGGTGACGTGTCGGCGTCGGTGACGGACGTGTAGACGATCCGCCGCACGCCCGCGTCCGCCGCCGCCCGGACGGCCGCGAGGTGCCGCGCGATCCGCACGTCGTCCGGCCCGTCGACGGACACCATTAGGAGCGTCTCCACGCCCGCGAACGCGTCGCCGAGCGGTCCGTCGAAGTCGCCCCGGCGGACCTCGACGCCCAGGCCGGCGGCCTTCTCGGGGTCGCGGACGGACACCGCGACGCAGTCCGCCGGGAGGCGGGTGAGGGTGTGGGCGAGGATTCGGGAGCCGAGCCGGCCGGTCGCGCCGGTGATCAAGGTGGTCATGCGGCCCACGCTAGGTCGAGCACTAACTATTCGTAAGTACCTACCTCGTGGTGGGGTACTTACCGGCCGGGAAGCTCGCAGGTACCGTGCTTGTCATGGAGCAACGAGGTGACGTGTACGACCGCAACTGCCCGTCGCGCGCGATCGTGGACCACGCCACGGGCCACTGGGGCAGCCTGGTGCTCGGCAAGCTCCTCGAAGGCACGATGAGGTTCGGCGAGCTGCGCCGGGCGGTGGCCGGCGTGAGCGAGAAGATGCTCGCCCAGACGTTGCAGGCGCTGGAGCGGGACGGGCTGGTGCACCGCGAGGTGCACCCGGTGATCCCGCCGCACGTCGACTACTCCCTCACCCCGCTGGGAACCCAGGCGGCGGAACGGGTGCGCGGCCTGTTCACGTGGATCGAGGACCACCTGCCGACGCTCTTGGCGGCACAGGCCGCGTACGACACGCGACGAGCGGAGAAAGTGTGACATATCACGTTCACACATCCGAGCTGTACCGATTCGGGCAGCACGAGAATCGGACACACGGCCCTTAACGGGCAGCACAGATCGGATCTTTGACGTCGTCCCGAACCCAACGCCAGGTGAATTCCAGGTGAGGTTTGCCAGAATGGGTGTCATGACGGAGCCCTTCACGGACGATAGTCACCCGGCCGAGCCCTATCCGGGGGCACGGCCGGGACACTGCTTCGTGCACCTCGACGGCTCCGGCTGGCCGGTCACCCCCGACCCGGGCGCCGACTCCGGGTGGCGCGTCGCACCGGACGGGCGGGACCTCGACGACTGGTTGGCGGACCACGGCGAACCGCCCCTGGCGGGCCGGATGCCGGTGCTGGCGTACGGCTCCAACGCCAACCCCGCCAAGGTGACGTGGCTGCGGGACGAACTGGGCCTGGCCGGGCCGGCCGTGGTGCTGCGGGCCCGCTGCACCGGGCTCGCCGCCGTCTGGGCCGCCGGGTTGCGCAAGACCGACGGCCAGCGGCCGGCCACCCTCGCGGCCGCGCCGGGCGTCGAGGAGGAGCACGCGGTGTGGTTCGCCACCGCGGAGCAGCTTCGGGTGCTGGACCGCTGCGAGGGCCGGGGGCTGCGGTACCGGCTGGTCCGGGTGCACACCGGCCGGGTGACCCTGTTCGACGGCGGCGTGGTCGACTCCGTCCTCGCGTACACCGGCGCGGGCACGAGACGGATGCCCCTCCTGGTCAACGGCAAGCCCGTGCGCTGCGCCGACGTGGACCAGCGGGGGGCTCGCCGCATGGGGGGCCGGCCCGCCGACGGCGACGGCCTCGACGTGACGCCGGTGCACGGCGACCCGTCGCCGAACGACTGGCCCGACCGCCTGTTCACCTACGGCACGCTGCAGCCGGGGATGACGGCGTGGCCCCTGGTGGAGCCGTTCGTGACCGGCGACCCCGAGCCCGCCGCGCTGCCCGGCGCGCTGCACGACACCGGCCGCGGCTATCCCGCCCTGCGACCCGGCGACGGACCGGGCGTGCCGGGGCACGTGCTGCGGCTCGAGCACCCCGAGGACGCGCTGCCCGTGCTGGACGAGTACGAGGGCGACGAGTACCGCCGCGTCCGCGTCACGCTGGCGGACGGGCGGATCTGCTGGACCTACGTGTGGACGGCCGGGATCGGCGACATGCCCGTGCTCGCCGGCGGTTGGGCCGAACGCGCGAACGGGGTCGAGAAGCGTCAATGATGCGCCCGATCCGGTGAATCATTGGCCAACCGACCCAACCATCCGGGCCCGGGGTACGTCCTCCTGATAAGGACCACGTATCCGAGCCAGGAGGTGGACATGAGGCGACTCGTGGCGTTCGGCGCCCTCGCGGTCGCGCTCACCGCGTGCGGGAGCCCTCAGCAAGCGGCCGACCAGGCAAGTCTCGCGGTCGAGCCGTCCTCGGAGACCACATCGGCCACCACGTCGGCCCCGGCGTCGCCCTCGGCGTCGCCCCTGCCGCCGTCGACGACGCCCACCGGCGCCGCCGGCGCGTCCGGCCGGTGCAACGCCTCCGTCCTCGCCGGCTCGGTCGAGACGAGCGACGCGGGCGCGGGCAACCGGTACGGCAAGCTCCTCGTGACCAACACCGGCTCGGCGCCGTGCACCCTCAACGGCTACAGCGGCCTGCAACTGCTCGACGGCGCGGGCAACCCGGTGCCGACCGACCTGCGGCGCACCACCGACCCCGGCCCGTCGCCGGTGACCCTCGCCCCCGGCACGATGGCGGCGGCGAACCTGCACTGGACCGTCGTGCCGGCCGGTGACGAGCCGGTGGACCGGCCGTGCCAGGCGGAGGCGACGAGCGCCGCCGCCATCCCGCCCGACGAGACGCAGCCGATGAGCCTGGCGTGGGGCCTCGGCCCGGTGTGCGGCGGGGGGAAGATCGAGATCAGCGCGTTCTACGCTGCCTAGGTGATCGAGTCCAACGTCCCCGGCCACGCCGGGGAACTCGCGGTACGCACCTGGCCCAACCTGGACGCCACCTGGCTCGCCGTCCTCGTGCACGGGTACGGCGAGCACAGCGGCAGATACGGGCACGTCGCGGACGCGCTCGTCGAGGCGGGCGCGCTGGTCGTCGCGGCCGACCACGTCGGTCACGGCCGGTCCGAGGGCGAGCGCGCCCTGATCACCGACTTCGACGGCGTGGTGGCCGACGTGGGCGCGGCGGTCGCGTCGGCGTCGTCCGACCTGCCCACCGTGCTGGTCGGGCACTCGATGGGCGGGCTCGTCGCGGCCCGGTACGCCCAGCTGCACCCGTTGGCCGCGCTGGTCCTGTCCGCGCCGGTGCTCGGCACCTGGCAGGGGCTCGACCTGCTGGGGATGCCGGAGATCCCGGACACGCCGATCGACCCGTCCGTGCTGTCCCGCGACCCGGAGGTCGGCGAGCGGTACGCCGCCGACCCCCTGGTCTGGCACGGGCCGTTCAAGCGGCCGACGCTGGAGGCGCTGGAACGCGCGCTGGACGAGGTCAACTACGGTCCCGCGCTGGAGCACCTGCCGACGTTGTGGCTGCACGGCGACGCCGACGAGCTGGTCCCGCTCGCCGACACCCGCACCGGCACCGACCGGTTGCGCGGCCTGCTGTTCGAGGAGCGCGTCTACCCCGGCGCGCGGCACGAGGTGTTCAACGAGACCAACTCGGCCGAGGTGCTGGCCGACGTGGTCGCCTTCGTCCGCCGGGTGCTGCGCCTGGGCTGAGCGCCGCCGTCACCAGTGCTGGTCGGTGGGGCGGACCAGGATCTCGTTCACCGAGACGTGCTCCGGCTGGGCGACCGCGTACCGGACGGCGTTGGCGACGTCGTCCGGGGTGAGCTGGCGCAGGGAGTTCGCCAGCTGCTCGATGTTCGCCTTGGCGGTCGGGTCGGTGATGTGCTCGCGCAGCTCGGTCTCGACCACGCCGGGTTCGACCACGACGACGCGCACGCCGCGCTGGGTCACCTCCTGGCGCAGGGACTCGCTGAACGCGTTCAGGCCGAACTTGGTGGCGTTGTAGACGGCCGTGCCGCTGCGGACCACGCGCCCCGCGGTGGACGACACCTGCACGATCGTGCCCTTGGCCGCCAACAGGTGCGGCAGGGCGGCGTGCGTCAGGAACATGACGCCCAGCAGGTTCGTCGACACCATGCGGGTCCAGTCGGTGGTGTCCGCGCCCTCGACCGGGCCGAGGAGCATCACGCCCGCGTTGTTGACCAGGACGTCCAGCGCGCCGAACGCCTCGACGGTCCGCGCCACCGCGTCCCGGCACGCCGCCTCGTCGGTGACGTCCAGCTCGACGGCCAGCACGCGGGCGCCGTCCCCGGCGAGCCGTTCCGCCAACGCCGTCAACCGCGCCACGCGCCGGGCGGCGATCACGACGGCCGCGCCCTCCCGCGCCAACGCGACCGCCGTCGCCTCACCGATGCCCGACGAGGCTCCGGTGACCAGCGCGACCTTGCCTTGCAGGTGGTTCGTCATGGGACCACCCAACACGCTGGAGCGTGCTCCAGGTCAAGCGGGAGCCCGATCGGGCGGGGCGGCCGTCGTGCCGCCGCCCCACCCCCGGGTCATCGGTCAGTCGTCGGCGTGGTGGTCATGGCCCTCCTGGTCATGGCCTTCCTGGTCGTGGCTCTCGTGGTGGTCGGCCTCCGCGCTGCTGCCCACCGAACCCGAGAACGCGCCTTCCGGTCCCGAGAAACCCCACTGCTGGCCGTAGTGCGCGCCGTGGGGGTGGGAGAACGAGCCCTGCTGGTAGTAGCCGGCGCCCTGCGGGCCGGCGCCCAGGAACTGCTCGTGGAAGTAGGCGTAGCCGTGACCGGCGCCCGACTCGACGCTGTGGGTCACCGCGCCCTGCGCGGTCGCCGCCGAGTACGACTGCTCGTACTCGACGTCGGCCGAGGCGAGGCCCGCGGCGCCGACGAGGATCGGGAGTGAGACCGCGCCGGCAGCGACGAGTCGGATGATGCTCCGCATGGTGGAACCTCCTTGGGTGGATGGTCATGCACTCACATCGTTACCTCGGCGGACCGCCTTCCCACCGTCACCGACCGCATCGTGTGACCGGGCGTTTGAACCCCCGGAAACTGCCTGATCAGCCACCATCACGAGGGGTGGGCGCAACCCCCTGCTTATGGGTGACATCAGTGGCACCCTCACGCGCCCCACGCGTGTCGTGGACAATTCCGTCGAGATGGTGGGAGAAGACCTCGAGCTGCTGATCACCGCGGTGGTGGCGGCCGACGACGAGCAGCAGGCGCGCGCCGCCTGCGCCGGACTGGTGCGCCAGGTCGGTGGCCGGATCGGTCGCGCGTCGGACTGCTCGGACGAGGAACCCGGCTGCTGGTCGGTCACGATCAGCCTGCTCAGCGGCGAGCGCGCGACGCAGAACGTGGCGGGCGCGTTGGCCAGGGCCGTGCGCACGTTCGTCCGGCAGCTCGGCGACGAGTTCCCGACGCCGCGCGTCGCGTGCGAGCCCCCGACGGCGTGGACCGTGCTGGAGGACCCGGCGTTGCTCGACGGGCTCGTGCCGGGCGCCGAGCGGCTGCTCGTCGAGGCGTGGGCCGGCGGCGACCCGGAGCGCAACGACCCGCACGCCAAGGAACCCGACGACGGCGGTGGCCGGGCCGGCGGGAGCAGGCCCGCCGAGCGCCGTGACGAACGGCCGGACGACGTCGCGGGCGACGTCGAGCCCGTCGCGGGCGCGCCCGACGAGCCGAAACCCGCGCCGGACGCGGACACGCGGCTGCAACTGCGGGTCGACGTCGCCACGGACCGGTCCGCGGGCGCGGAATGGCAAGCGCGGGCGGTAGCCAGCCGGGTCGCCAGAAGTGGCAAGATCACCCGAGTGGCTCCACACGGGCACCTACTGAGCGTGCACATCGATCTCGGGTCGAGTGTCAATTCGCCCACGGTGGCGCTACGCGACGCCGTCACGTCGCTGGGCCGTTCGGGATGGTCGGACGTGGAGTGGTCCGGCGCGTCCGCGACGACCCGCTGGTCAGCGACACCCGTGCCACCGGCGGGGATCGCCGCGTTGGAACTGACCGCGACACCGGCGTCGGCATTCGTGTGGACGGTGCCCGACTGAGATCATCATCGCTGACCCGATCGAGTGGATTCGCAATGCCACCCGGTCAGCCGATCTTGCTTGTGGATCGTCAATCTTTGGGTACTACTTTCAACTATAGGAACGCAAACCGCTTTCCAGGAGGGGTCGGGATCCCACATGGCCAGCATCGAAGAGGTCCGCGCCGCGATCGCTCAGGCCGTCGAGAAGGCGGGGCAGAGCGTGAACGCCCTGCAACAGGCCGCCGACCTGGCCGAGGACGCGCAAGCCCTGCTCAGCACGGCCACCCAGGGCAGCGTCCAAGCCGATGTGGAGCAGGCCAACGCGCGGTTCGCCGAGGTCGTCAGCGGCGTTTCCGACCTGCAGCAACACCTGGGCGCGGGGATCTCCCAGGCCGAGAGCATCAATTCCAGGCTGTGACGTGACGTCGGTAGGCGACATCAAGCTCGCCCTCGAGCAGAGCTGCGAGCTGCTCCGGGACGCCTACCGCAGCGTCCGGGAGGCGCAGGGCGCGCTGGACGAGGCGGTCGACATCCTGGTCGAGGCGAGCGCGAACCACCCGGAGTCCCTGGTGCCCGCCGGGTTCCTCAAGGCCGGTGAGAGGTTCGCCGACGAGCTCGAACTGATCGTCGGCAGCCTCGACCTGGTCCAACGCCTAGCCGTGGAGCTGTGACGTGAGCAGGCGTGACGAGCGCCGCAAGAGGATCGAAGGGTCCTTCGAGGAGTTCCGCAGGGCGGTCGCCGCGGCGCTGGGCAACGCGTCGCGCGAGCACCGCCTGCTCGCCGACGAACGCGCCCGCGACATGTTCGAGGTGATGCTGCGGGGCGACGGCGTCGACCGGGCGCTGACCGACCCGCTGCTCGCCGACGCGCTGGGCAACCCGCTGTTCACGCAACAGGTCGCCCGCGCGTTGATCGACCGCGTGGAGGCGTTCCGCGAGTGGTCCGAACGCGGGCCGGACCAGCTGACCGCGCTGGTGAACGCCGTCGCCGAGGGTCCGGCGTCGTGGCCGCACGAGGCGTGGCTCGGCACACCCGGCACCGCGGACGGCGGCGAGGGCGTGCCCGAGCTGTGGCGCATCGGCACGGGCGTGGTGGGCAGCGCGCCCGAGCCGCAGCACTTCCCGGTGGCCGTGCCGCTGCTGGACCACGCCCACCTGCACGTCTCCTCGACGTACGAGAGCAGGCCCGCGGCCGAGGGGCTGGTCGAGAACCTGCTCCTGCGGCTGCTCAGCCACTTCCAGCCCGGTCTGGTGCACGTCCACGTGTGGGACGTCAGCCAGCTCACCGGCGCCCTGCCCGGCCTGTACCCGCTGACCCGCGCCGGTCTGCTGACCGTGCACGACCCGGCCCGGCTGCACGAGCTGCTGGACGAGCTGTCCGACCACATCCGCCGGGTGCACACCGGCGTGCTCGTGGAGGGCCACCAGTCGGTGCGGGCGGCGGGCGGGCGGCGCACCGAGCCGTGGCGGGTGGCGGTGCTGTTCGGCAACCGGCAGGTGCTGAAGGAAGAGCACCAGCAACAGCTGCAACGGGTGGCGCGCAACGGTTTGGCGGCCGGCATCCAGCTGTTCATCGTGGACATCCCGGTCACCGTGAACTCGCCGATCGAGACCGTCGCCATCGCCGCCGACCAGACGGCGACGTGCACCATGACCGGCAAGCACGTCACGGTCACGCTCGACCCGCCGTTCCCCCGCGCCCTCGTGCCCCGCGCCTGCGCGGCGATCGCGGACAAGCGGGAGGAGCGCCGCAACCGGCTCAGCACGTTCGCCGACCTGCTGCCGGAGCACCTGTGGCAGGAGAACTCGTCGGCGGGCGTCGTCGCCCCGGTCGGGTTCCTGGAGGGCGAGCCGGTGCACGTGGGGCTGGGCGACACGTCCCCGCACGCGCTGATCGGCGGTCCGAGCGGTTCGGGCAAGACGAACTTCCTGTACGCCATGCTCGGCAGCCTCGCCGCCCGGTACGCGCCGGACGAGCTGGAGCTGTACCTGCTGGACTTCAAGGAGGGCGTGTCGTTCGCGCAGTTCGCGCCGGGCCGCAAGGACCCGACGTGGCTGCCGCACGCCCGGCTGGTCGGCGTGAACGTCAACACCGACCGCGAGTTCGGCGTGGCGCTGCTCGCGTTCCTGGCCGACGAGATGCGCCGGCGCGCGGACGCGGCCAAGCGGCACGAGGTCACCAAGCTGGAGCAGCTGCGCGAGGAGGACCCGCACGGCCACTGGCCGCGGATCGTGGCCGTGATCGACGAGTTCCAGTACCTGTTCGGCGAACGCGACCAGGTGACCGCGCAGGCCACGCAGCTGCTGGAGGACGTGGCCCGGCGCGGCCGGTCGCAGGGCATCCACCTGGTGCTGTCCAGCCAGGACGTGTCGGGCATCGAGGGCTTCTGGGGCAAGTCGGCGATCTTCGAGCAGTTCACCGTGCGGATCGCGCTGCCGAAGGCGCGGCGGGTGCTGGCCGAGCCGCAGAACGACGCCGCGGTGGAGCTGCCGCGCTGGCACGCCGTGGTCAACCACGAGTCGGGCGTGCGGCCGGGCAACGAGGTCGCGCGCATCCCCGACGCCACCACCAGGGGCACGTTCGACGCGCTGCAGGCCGAGCTGCACCGCCGCCGGCCGTCCGACCTGGCCGAGCCGATCCTGTTCGACGGCAGCAAGGTGCCCGCGCTGCGGGCGTTGCCGGACTACCAGGCGCTCCGGCCCGGTGACGGCAGCCCGACCGTGCTGCTGGGGCAGGTGATCGACGTGGCGGGCAGCGCGGCCAAGGTGCGGTTCGCCCGCACCCCCGGACGCAACATCGCCGTGCTCGGGTCGCTCGCCGACGACGCGGCGGACGTGCTCGGCGGGGCGGCGCTGTCGCTGGCCCGCCAGCACGAGCCCGCCGACGCGGTGTTCACCCTCGCGTGCCTGGCGGAGGACGCCTCGCCGCACGCGGAGAAGCTGGCCAAGCAGCTGCGCAACGCGGGCCACGAGGTGGCCGAGGTCGGCCTGGACGGCATCCGGGCGCTGGTCGAGCGGGTGTCCGGCGAGATCACCGACCACATGACGGGTGCGGCGACCGCGCCGCCACGACCCCACTACGTGGTGGTCTACGCGGTGGACGCGGCGCACACCCTGTTGGAGGCCAAGAACGACAAGCGGGTCTCCGGCGTGGACAACCTGCGCACCGTGCTGAAGCACGGACCGGAGAACCGCACCCACGTGCTGGGCTGGTGGCGGGGCGTGCAGCGGTTGAAGAACAGCCTGTCGCCGGGCGTCTACGACGACATCGGCGCGTGGATCGCGTTCGACGTCCAGGGCAAGGAGCTGCTGTCGTTCGGACCGGAGCAGGTGATGGCGTGGTCGCCGCGACCGCGCCGCGGCCTGTTCTTCGACCGGTTCGAGCACTCGCGGCCGCAGGTCGTCATCCCGTTCGACACCGGGGAGGAACCATGATCAGCCACGCCTCAGTGGTGCCCGCGCAGCGCACGGGCGGGCACGGCGCGCCGGAGGTCGAGGCGTTGTCGGCGGTCGAGCGGTACAAGGAGATCGTCGCGCTGGCCGGCGAGTCGGTCGACCGGATGCGCGCCGCCGACCGGGCGCGGGTGCGGGAGCTGCTGGAACGGCTGGCCGCGTCGCAGGACCGGATGGCCGAGGTCATCGAGCAGGAGCAGGTCGTCAAGCTGATCGTGGCGGTGCACTGGGAGGCCGCGGTCGAGCTGCTGTGGGACGAGCGGTGGATGACGATGACGCCGGTCCCCGGCCCGGACGAGACCGTGCCGCCGCGCGACCAGCGCGAGTACAACACCGCGATGGACCTGGCCTACCAGGCGTTGGAGGAGTCGCTGCAGAAGCGGACCTTGTTGCGCCGCAAGGGTTCCTAGCGGTCGGTGGGTGGGTCAGAAGCCCCAGGAGACGGCGACGGTGTCGAAGTCCAGTTCGGCGCCGGCGCGCCGGTAGGTGGCCAGGGCGGCGGTGTTGTCCTTCTCGGTGCCGGTCCACGCGCCGGTGCAGCCCCGCTCCCGCGCCAGCGCGATCAGGTGCTCGATGAGGGCCGTGGCGATGCCCCGCCGCTGGTGGGCCTCGTCCACGCCCAGCTCGTACAGGAACATCTCCACCCCCTTGTCGGGGTGGATGGTCTCGACGCCGGACACGAACCCGGCGGGCTCGCCGGCCACGTAGGCGATGAGCAGGTGGTGTCGGTCGTCGGCGAGGAACGCCCTGGTCGCGTCCTCGCGCGGCGGGTCGTCGAACAGGTGCCCGGCGGCCAGCACGGCGTCGAACGACGTGATCCGGCGGATGTCCATGCGGGCGACGGTACGCCTTGGGGATGATGCGGGCATGCGCGTTCTGACGACCCCCGCCGACGTCGCCGCCGCCACCGCCGACCCGCTGGCCCGGTGGGCGGCGCAGGCGCTGTTCCCCGGCCGGGGCGGGGCGGCGTGGGCGCACGGCGAGGCGGTCGCGGTGCTCGCGCCGGCGTTGAACCGGCACGACCGGCTGGTGCTGGTCGGGCCGGTGGACGACGTCGCGGTGCTGCTGCGGGCGCACGTGCGGCCCGGTCTGAGCCCGTTGGTGACGACGGAGGTGGCCGAAGGGCTGGGGTGGCCGGTGCGGGGCACGTTCGGGTGGATGGAGCGCACCGGGGCGCTGGCCGCGCCGGACGGCGTCCGGTGGCTGGCCGAGGACGAGTGGGACGACGTGGAGGCGTTGCTGCGCAAGGCCGCTCCTCACTCGTACGTGTGGCCGGGCGAGCCGGGGCCGGCGCGGTGGGCCGGCGTCCACGCGGACGGGGTGCTGGTGGCGGTCGGCGCGGACGCGTGGTCGGCGCCGGGCGTGGGGACC
>NZ_JBHTLK010000117.1:0-21282 GCF_042678885.1 Saccharothrix hoggarensis | reverse complement strand
CGGCGCTTGGCCGCACCCGCGCGCGGGCCGTACCCGACCAGCGTCGCGATCCGACCGCCCGGCATCTCCTCGCCGATCTTGCCGTTCGACTCGGCGGGAGCGGCGGCCGACGCGGCCGGAGCCGGCGCCGACGGAGCCGCGGCGGCGCCGGACGGGTCCACGTCGATGGTGATGATCGGCACGCCGACCTCGACCGTCTGGCCGACCTCGGCCAGCAGCTCGGTCACCACGCCGTCCCACGGGCACGGCAGCTCGACGGCCGCCTTGGCGGTCTCGATCTCGACGATGATCTGGTTGACCTTCACCGCGTCACCCGGCTTGACGTGCCAGGTGAGGATCTCGGCCTCGGTCAGCCCCTCTGCCGTGTCGGGCATGGGGAACTGCTTGAACTGCGGCACAGTCGTCCCCCTACCAGGCCAGCGAGCGGTCGACGGCGTGCAGCACGCGGTCGAGGTCGGGGAGGAACTCCTCCTCCAACTTCGACGGCGGGTACGGCGTGTCGAAACCGGTCACCCGCAGCACGGGCGCTTGCAGGGAGTAGAAGCACTCCTCCTGCACCTTGGCCGCGATCTCGCTGGAGATGGAGGACTCGCTCGGCGCCTCCGTCACCACGATGAGCCGACCGGTGCGCCGCACCGACTCGTACACCGGCGCGAGGTCCAGCGGGGACAGCGTGCGCAGGTCGACGACCTCCAGCGAACGCCCCTCCTCGGCGGCCGCGGCGGCGGCGTCGAGCGACGTCCGCACCGACGGGCCGTACGTCACGATCGTGACGTCCGAGCCGGTGGTGAGGGTGCGCGACCGGAACAGCGGTCCGGGCGCGGCGGTCGTGTCGACCTCGCCCTTCTCGTAGTAGCGGCGCTTGGGCTCGAAGAACAGCACCGGGTCGTCGCAGTCGATGGCCTGCTGGATCATCCAGTACGCGTCGGCCGGGTTCGAGCACGCGACGACCTTCAGGCCGGCGGTGTGCGCGAAGTACGACTCGGGCGACTCGGAGTGGTGCTCAACCGCGCCGATGCCGCCGCCGAACGGCACCCGGATCACCATGGGCAGCTTCAGCCGGCCCTGGGTGCGGTAGTGCAGCTTGGCGACCTGCGACACGATCTGGTCGAAGCCGGGGAAGATGAACCCGTCGAACTGGATCTCGCACACGGGCCGGTAGCCGCGGATCGCGAGGCCGACGGCGGTGCCGATGATGCCGGACTCGGACAGCGGCGTGTCCAGCACGCGCTGCTCGCCGAAGTCCTTCTGCAGGCCGTCGGTGATGCGGAAGACGCCGCCGAGCTTGCCGACGTCCTCACCCATCACGATGACCTTGGGGTTGGCCTCCATCGACGCGCGCAGGCCGTTGTTCAGGGCCTTCGCGATGGTCAGCGTCTGCACCGCGGCGGGCGCGGCGGACGTGGGGCGGTCCATCGTCGGAGCAGCCATCAGTGCTCACCTCCCGCGAAACCGGCGTGGTACGCCAGGAACTCGTCGCGCTGCGCCTCCAGGACGGGGTTGCCCTCGGCGTACACCTCGCTGAAGATCCGCTCGGCGGGCGGGTCGGGCAGGTTGACGCAGTAGTCGCGCAGCTCGATCGCGATCTGCTCGGCCTCGGCCTCGATCGACTCGAAGAACGCCTGGTCGGCCCACTGCTGCTTGACGAGGTGGACCTTGACGCGCTCGATCGGGTCCTTCAGCTTCCACAGCTCCAGCTCGTCGGAGAGCCGGTAGCGGGACGGGTCGTCGGACGTGGTGTGCGCGTCCATCCGGTAGGTGAAGGCCTCGATGAGGATCGGGCCGTTGCCCTGCCGGCACTCCTCCAGCGCCCAGCGGGTGACGGCGAGCGTGGCGAGCACGTCGTTGCCGTCGACCCGGATGCCGGGGAAGCCGTAGCCGCGGGCCCGCTGGTAGAGCGGGAGCCGGGACTGGCGCTCGGTGGGCTCGGAGATGGCCCACTGGTTGTTCTGGCAGAAGAACACCAGCGGCGCGTCGTAGACGGCGGCCCAGACGAAGCCCTCGTGGACGTCGCCCTGGCTGGTCGCGCCGTCGCCGAAGAAGCAGATGGTGGCCTCGCCGTCGGCGTCGCCCACCTTGCCGTCGAACTTCTGGCCCATGGCGTAGCCGGCCGCGTTGAGCACCTGGTTGCCGATGACGATCGTGTACGGGTGGAACCTGGTCGCGACCGGGTCCCAGGTGCCGTTGTCGGTGCCGCGGAAGATGCCGAGCAGCTCGGTCGGCTTGACGCCGCGCGTCCACGCGATGCCGTGCTCGCGGTAGCTCGGGAACGCCATGTCCTCGGGGCGCATCGCCCGGCCGGCGCCGATCTGCGCGGCCTCCTGGCCGAGCAGCGGCACCCAGATGCCGAGCTGGCCCTTGCGCTGGAGCGCGTTCGCCTCGCGGTCGACCCGGCGGACCAGGACCATGTCGCGGTACAGGCCGCGCAGCTCCTCACCCGTGATGTCGATGTCGAAGTCCGGGTGCTGGACGCGCTCACCCTCGGGGGTGAGCAGCTGCACCAGGTCGGCGCCGCCCTCGTCTGTCGCTCGCAAGCCTGCGATCACCTGTTCCGCTGTCGGTTTGGCAGCAGTGGCCGGCGCGGCATCCGGCCCTGGGTGCGTCCATTTCTCGGGGGACGACATGCGCCTTGTCTCCTCGTCTACGAGGCCGCCCGGTCGCTTGTGACGACACTGCGCGGCTGCACCGCCAGTCGCCGTCGTCCCCTGGGTGTCGGGGCTCGGGCAACCGTCGGCGCTGACGGTGTTCTCATCCACATCCTGACATGGCCTCACTCGACATGGTGAGCCCCATCCCAGTTCGTGACTTCCTGTGCAGCGTTCTGACGTGCGGTAACGGTTGGACGGCCAATCTTCGGCAGTCCGAGTAGAGCGTTCGAATACCGAACGTCCGCGTCCCGGTTACCGATCGTTAACCACCGTCCGTAGGGTTGCGCACACGTGCCGTCGGCCGAAACGGCCCACGTCGGCACGCCCTGCGTTGGATGGACTACCGACCATCGGCCGGACAGACCATTTCCACCAAGCGAAACCTCGCCGGTCACGCCGATCGGGCCGCGCACCAGGGGCGACGGGCACGCGGGCCGTGACAGGATCGGGACGTGGACCGTTCAGCGCTGACCCGTACCGTTCGCGGGCTCTGGGACGACGACATCCTCCCGAGCCTGTCCGCCTTGGTCGCGGTGCCCGCGATCTCCCCCGCCTTCGACCCCGCGTGGGCCGCGCACGGCCACCTGGCCGCCGCCGTGGAGCACGTGCGCGCCTGGCTCGCCGACCGCGACCTGCCCGGCGCCACCGTGGAGGTCGTCCAGCTGCCCGACCGCACGCCCGTGCTACTGGTCGACGTGCCCGGCACGGCCGACACCTCCGACACCGTGCTCCTGTACGGGCACCTGGACAAGCAGCCGCCGGTCGGCGGCTGGGGCGACGGGCTCGGGCCGTGGACCCCGGTCGTGCGCGACGGGCGGCTGTACGGCCGCGGCGCCGCCGACGACGGCTACTCCGGCTACGCGGCCATCGTCGCCATCGAGGGCGTCCGGCGAGCCGGCGGCACGCACTCGCGGTGCGTCGTGCTGCTGGAGACCGGCGAGGAGTCCGGCAGCCCGGACCTGCCCGCGTACCTCGACCACCTGCGACCGCGGCTCGGCGACGTGTCGCTGGTCGTGTGCCTCGACTCGGGCGGCAACGACTACGACCGGATGTGGCTGACCACGTCCCTGCGCGGGCTGGCGCAGGCCACCGTCACCGTGCGGGTGCTGGAGAGCGGGCTGCACTCGGGCATGGCGAGCGGGATCGTGCCGTCGTCGTTCCGGATCGCGCGGCAGCTGCTCGACCGGCTGGAGGACTCGGCGACCGGCGAGGTGCTGGTGCCGGAGATGCACGTGGAGATCCCGGAGAACCGGATCGCCGAGGTGCGCGAGGCGGTGGCCAGCGCGCCCGGCGTGCTGGTCGGGAGCGTGCCGTGGGCGGCGGGGACGCAGCCGATGGGCTCCGACGAGGTCGAGCTGGCCCTGAACGCGGGGTGGCGGCCGACGTTGTCGATCACCGGCGCGGACGGGATGCCGTCGCCCGACGACGCGGGCAACGTGCTGCGGCCGTTCACCACGCTGGTGCTGAGCTTCCGGCTGCCGCCGACGGCCGACTCGGCGGCCGCGATGGAGGCGGTGAAGCGGGCGTTGACGACCGACGTGCCGTACGGGGCGTCGGTGGAGCTGTCACGCGTGGAGTTCGCCGACGGCTGGAACGCGCCGGAGTTGGCGCCGTGGCTGCGGGAGACGTTGGACCGGGTCGGCAAGGAGGTGTTCGACGCGCCGTGGCGGACGGTGTCGCTGGGCGGCTCGATCCCGTTCATGGGGCTGCTGCACGAGGCGTACCCGCAAGCCCAGTTCCTGGTCACGGGCGCGGTCGGGCCGGACTCCAACTGCCACGTGCCGGACGAGTGGCTGCACCTCGCGCACGCCGCCCGGATCACCGAGGCCGTCGCCGTGGTGCTGGACGCGCACGCGCGCCGTTGACGGGACGCCGGCCGTGCGCCCCCGGTGCGCGGTCGGCCCGTCGCGGGGTCACGTCGCCCAACGCCGGTTGAGGTCGCGCAGCAGGCTGCGGCCGGCGTCCGGGTTGGTGCCGGCGTAGCGGCGGGCGCGGGCGAGGTCGTCGAAGTCGAGGAGGCGTATCCGCTCCTCGGTGAGGTCCGCGGTGAAGATCTGCCGCGCCGTGGCGAGGAAGTGCACGCGCGCGGCGACGGCGTCCCTGAGCTGGCGGGCGCGCTCGGACCTCCCGGAGTACGCGCCGAGGATGCCGTCCCCGTAGGTCTTGAGGTCGGCGGCGGGGCGCTCGTCCAGCAGGCGGAGGAGGGCGGTGACGCCCTCGCGGTCGTCCACGGCGGTCAGCGCGTCGGCGGTGGCCTGGCAGGCGCGGGTCAGCTCGGCCTCGGCGAGCGCGGCCACCACGTCCGCGAGGTCGCGTCCCGGCCGGTCGCGGCCCAGGTCCACGATGGCCCGGGCGGTGTGGACGAGCTGGCGGGCCAGGCCGCCGGAGAACACGTACGCCAGGGCGTGGAACTGCTCGGACAGGTCGAGGACGTACCGCCGGAGCAGCTTGCGGGCGTACTCGAAGTCGAGGTAGTCGACCCGGACGACCTCGTCGAACGAGCTGTCGAAGACGCTGCGCAGGCCGATGCCGGACAGCTCGAAGTCGTGCTGCGCCTCGGTGGAGACCGACACCAGGTAGTAGCAGCCCTGGACGTCGAAGATGGCCTTGACCTCGTTGAGGAGCCTGCGGGCGGGCTCGCCGGTGCCGATGCGGTCCAGCTCGTCGATGCCGATGATCACCCGGCCGGGTTCGAGCTCACGCTCGGTGGCCTGCTCGGCGGCGATCCGGCCCAGGAACACCCGGAAGCGCTTCACCACCTCCGGGTACGTGAGCGGCCGGCCGGCCAAAGTGACGGCGCGCTTGCCGGCCAGCTCGAAACCCTTGAGCCCGCCCTTGCCGCTGATCTCGTCGGTGTGCGTGCGGACGTAGTCGAGCGCCGTCAGGTGGTCGCGGGCGATCGCCACCAGCGGGTGCGGCCGGATCTCGCGCCGCCACCGCCGGCGGCCCCGCCCGGGCTCGCCGAACCGGGCGATCACCGCCTCGCACACCTCGGTGAACAGGTGCACGACGAACTCCTGCGGCACGTAGTCGACCGGCGCGGACACCAGCACGGCCAGGTCGGGCGCGCGGCCCGGCGCCCGGTACCGCCCGCCGCAGAACGCCCGGAGCAGGTTCGTCTTCCCCGCGCCGCGCGGTCCGGCGACGGCGAAGCTGCCGCCGTCGAGCCGGTCGACCAGCCCGGCCAGCACGGCGCCGGCGGGCGTCGGGACGTGCATCCGCAGCGGGTCGGCGCGCACCAGGGGCGCGACCTCCCGCACCGTCAGCGTGGTCGCGTGGACGGGCGGCGTGACGTCGTTCAGCGTGCTGTAGAGGACCGGCAGCACGCCGTCGACCAGCACGCTCTCCTCCCACGCGGCCAGCGCGGCGCGCGCCACCTCGCCCCGGCCCGACAGCCGGAAGCTCCGGAACACCGTGCGGACGGTGAGCAGGGCCGACGCGTAGACCACGCCGACGCCCGCGAGCGCGAACGGCCAGGCCGGCGCGTCGAGCCGCAGCAACGGCTCCGCGGACGTCACGGGAAGCACGCACCCGCAGCCGAGCCAGGCGATCGCCAGCCGGCGGCTGAAGCGCCCCTCGGACCAGTTCATCAGCAACAAAGCGCCGACCACGAGCGCGAACGCCGCCGCCCCGCCGACGACCGCGAGCACCCCGGCCCGGGACAGGCCGACCAGGAGTGCGACGTGCCAGCCGAGGGCCGCGAAGCCCAGGACCGGCGTGGCGAGCAGCACCCACCGGCCGACCGGGGCGTTCAGCTCGAACAACGCCCACCACCCCGGCCGCACGTCCCGGTACCGCTGCTCGGCCTGGCGCGCGGCGGCCAGCACGGCGCCCTCCGCACCGCTCAGCGCGTCCACCAGGCGCTCCCGCGTCACGTGCCCCGCCGCGGCGAGCCGCACCTCCGGGCGCTCCAGCGCCGTCGACACCGCGCGCTCCAGCACCCGCTGCGGGTCGTCGACGCCGCGGTACCAGGGAGGTAAGTGGTAGTCCACGGAGCGTGACGATGACACCCCTCGGACAGGGTTTGCAAACACCGGGCAGGACTGTGACCTAACCCGCCGGTAACCGCTTTACTGGATCGATGCCGCACACTGGCCCCGTGAACGAGCACAGCCGGCAAGCCGAGCGGATGCGGTTGGCGGAGTCCGACTCGCCGACCGCGCCGTGGCGTCTCTGGGGCCCCTACCTGGCCGGACGCCAGTGGGGGACGGTCCGCGAGGACTACTCGGCGGGCGGGGACGCGTGGACGTCCTTCCCCTTCGACCACGCCCGCGCCCGGGCCTACCGGTGGGGCGAGGACGGCATCGCGGGCATCTGCGACGTGCACGGCTTCCTGAACCTGGGCGTCGCTCTCTGGAACGGCCGCGACCCGATCCTCAAGGAGCGCTACTTCGGGCTCACCAACAACGAGGGCAACCACGGCGAGGACGTCAAGGAGCACTGGTGGGTCACCGACGGCACGCCGACGCACTCGTGGATGCAGGTCGTCTACCGGTACCCGCAGTGTGAGTTCCCCTACGCCGAGCTGCGCGAGATGGCCAAGCGCGCCGGCCGCAACGAGCGCGAGCCCGAGCTGTCCGACACCGGCGCGCTGGACGAGAACCGGTTCTTCGACGTCCGGATCAGCTACGCCAAGGCGGGCCCGCGGGACATCTGCGTCGAGCTGACCGCCACCAACCACGGCCCCGACCCGGCCCCGCTGCACCTGCTGCCGCAGTTCTGGTTCCGCAACACGTGGGCGTGGGGGCGGGACGACCGCAAGCCGACGCTCCGGGCGTCCACGCGGGACGGGTGGCGGCGGATCACCGCCGAGCACGGCGCGCTGGGCCGCTACACGCTGCACGTCGAGGGCACGCCGACCCTGCTGGTCACGGACAACGAGACCAACGAGGTCGAGCTGTTCGGCGCCGCGGCCAACCCGACCCGCTACACCAAGGACGGCGTCGACCGGTACGTGATCCGGCAGGACGCGACGGCGTGCCAGGTCGTCGGGCCGGACGACACCAGCGAGCCGGGCACGAAGGTCGCCGCCTGGTACTCGTTCGACCCGGTCGAGCCGGGCGAGTCGGTCACCGTGCGGCTGCGCCTGGTGGAGGGCGACGGGCACCTCGACGCGTTCGGGCCGAGCTTCCAGGACACCGTCGACCAGCGGAAGGCCGAGGCCGACGGGTTCCACCAGACCGACCTGGACCCGAAGCGCGCGGCCGTCGTGCGGCGCGCGCTGGCCGGGTTGATGTGGACCAAGCAGCACTACCGCTTCCGCACCCGCGAGTGGCTGGACGGCGACCCGGCGCAGCCCGCCGCGCCGACGTCCCGCAAGAACATGCACGCCCGCAACGCGCACTGGCGGCACTTCGACGTGGCCGACGTGATCTCCATGCCGGACGAGTGGGAGTACCCGTGGTTCGCCGCGTGGGACCTCGCCTTCCACACCGTGCCGTTCGCGAAGGTCGACCCGGCGTTCGCCAAGGAGCAGCTGCTCCTGCTGTGCCGCGAGTGGCTGATGCACCCGAACGGCCAGCTGCCCGCCTACGAGTGGGAGTTCGGCGACGTCAACCCGCCGGTGCACGCGTGGGCGGCGTTGCAGGTGTACCGGTCCGAGGAGGTCAAGGACCGGAAGTTCCTGGCCAAGGTGTTCCACAAGCTGCTGCTGAACTTCTCGTGGTGGGTGAACCGCAAGGACGCCGACGGCAGCTACCTGTTCGAGGGCGGGTTCCTCGGCATGGACAACATCGGCCCGGTGAACCGGTCGGAGCCGATGCTCGGCCAGTGGCGGCTGGAGCAGTCGGACGCCACGTCGTGGATGGCGGCGTACAGCCTGCACCTGATGCAGATCGCGCTGGAGCTGGCGCGGCACGACGAGTCGTACGAGGACGTGGCCACGAAGTTCGTGGAGCACTTCCTGAGCATCGCCGAGGCGTCCACGCAGTTCGGTTCGGGCGGGCGCGGCATCTGGGACGAGACGGACGGCTTCTGCTACGACGTGGTGTCGCGGCGGCTGCCGGACGGGCACGTCGAGTCGCAGCCGGTGCGGGTCCGGTCGATGGTGGGCCTCATCCCGGTGCTGGCGTGCGCGGTGCTGGAGCCGTGGGTGTTCGAGGAGCTGCCGGAGTTCGGCCGGCGGCTGGAGCACCTGCTGTCCCGCCGGCCCGAGCTGCAGCGGTTCGTGAGCCGCAGCGGCGGCGGCGCGATGCTCAGCCTGCTGGACGAGCGCAAGCTGCGCCGGGTGCTGAGCCGGATGCTGGACGAGGGCGAGTTCCTCTCGCCGCACGGCATCCGCAGCCTGTCCGCGGCGCACCGCGAGGGCCTGGAGGTGCAGGTCGCGGACCAGGAGCACCGGATGGGCTACGAGCCGGGCGAGTCGCGCACGCCGATGTTCGGCGGCAATTCCAACTGGCGCGGCCCGGTCTGGTTCCCGACGAACGCGCTGCTCGTGGAGGCCCTGCGGACCGTCGAGGAGTTCCACGGCGGGAAGTTCCACGTGGAACTTCCCACCCGCAGCCAGCGGCAGGTGACCGCGGGCCAGGCGGCGGACGAGCTGGTCAGGCGGCTGGTGGCGTTGTTCCTGCCGGACCACGACGGGCGCAGGCCCGCGGACGGCAAGCGGATCGAGTCGACCGACTCGCCGCTGTGGCGCGAGCACGTGACCTTCAGCGAGTACTTCGACGGGGACACCGGCGAGGGATTGGGCGCGACGCACCAGACGGGCTGGACCGCGCTGGTCGCCAGCTTGTTGACGGATCGTCGTCACACGGGCGCGGTAGGTGAATCAATTGTGTGATTTAACCCAAACGGCTGAACATCTTGTTGCTCAACGTGGCTTGTGACGCAAGATTCATGCGCACCGAAGCTCTGTAACACGCACGTGCTGTGCACCCAGTCACCCAAGTGGCAGTATGCCGAACACTCGACCGACACAGTTACGAGGAGTGACGCCGTGGCCCGTCGTACCAGGCACGCTGCGCTCGCCCTGTTCCCCGTGCTCGCCCTGGCGGCCACGATGACGGCGTGCGCGACCAAGGTCAACACCGGCTCGCAGGACAGCGGGTCGGGCATCACCCTGGTCCAGAGCGGCAAGCTGGTCACCTGCACCCACCTGTCCTACAAGCCCTTCCAGTTCTCCGAGGGCGACAAGACGGTCGGCTTCGACGTCGACCTGGTCGATCTGGTGGCCAAGGAACTCAACGTCACTCAGGAAATCTTCGACACGCCGTTCGAGAACATCACCTCGGGCACCGTGTTCGCGACCAGTGAGTGCGACCTGGCCGCGGCCGGGATGACGATCACCGAAGAGCGCAAGAAGGCGATCGACTTCTCCGACCCGTACTTCGACGCCTCCCAGGCGTTGCTGGTGAAGAAGGACTCGCCGGTCAAGGACCTGCCCGACCTGAAGGGCAAGCGCCTCGGCGTCCAGCAGGACACCACCGGCGAGGAGTACGCCAACAAGAACGCCGAGGCCCACGGCTACACCGTCGTGGAGTTCGAGGACCTCCCGCTGCTGGAGACCGCCGTCCGCACCGGCGCGGTGGACGCGGCGATCAATGACAACGGCGTGCTCTACGACTACGCCAAGGAGTTCCCGGACACCGCGGTGACCAGGGAGTTCGAGACCGGCGAGAGCTACGGCATCGGCCTGAAGAAGGGCAACACCGCCCTTCAGGCGAAGGTCAACGAGGTCATCAAGAAGGCCAAGGAGAGCGGCGAGTACGACCGGATCTACGAGAAGTGGTTCGGCAAGAAGCCGGAGAAGAAGTGACCGGTTGACCGCGGGGCCGGTGCTCATGGGCACCGGCCCCGTCCTTGTCCGATCCCTTTTCGAGGAGCGCCGAGAAGATGGCCATGTCCAAACGGCGGAGGGCCATCGCCTTCCGCCGCGCGCAGTACGCACTACTGATCGTCATCGTCCTCGCGGTGGCGGTCTTCGCCGACTGGGGTGAGATCCGGCAGTCGTTCTTCGACGCCGACACCGCGAAGGCGATGTTCCCCACGATCATCACCAGCGCGTTGGTGAACACGATCGTCTACAGCGCCTTCGGTTTCGCCATCGGCCTCGGCCTCGGCCTGCTGCTGGCGCTGATGAAGCTCTCGCCGGTCGCGCCGTGGCGGTGGATCGCCACCGTCTACATCGAGTTCTTCCGCGGCGTGCCCGCGCTGCTCGTGTTCGTGGCGCTGAGCGTCGCGGTGCCGCTCGCGTTCGGCCTGAAGTTCGAGATCAACTCGACCGCCGGCCTCGCGCTCGGCATCGTCGGCAGCGCGTACATCGCCGAGACGATCCGCGCGGGCATCCAGGCCGTGCCGAAGGGCCAGATCGAGGCGGCCAGGTCGCTGGGCATGTCCCAGGGGCGCACGCTGGTCACCGTCGTGATCCCCCAGGCGTTCCGGATCATCCTGCCCCCGCTGACCAACGAGCTGATCATGCTGATCAAGGACTCGTCGCTGATCAGCGTCGTCGGCCTGGCCACCTCGGACTACGAGCTGACCAAGCTCGGCCGCGAGACGCTGAGCCGGTCGCCCACGATGACCCCGCTGCTCATCGCCGGCCTGTGCTACCTGATCATCACGTTGCCGCTGGGCCACCTGTCCCGGTACCTGGAGCGGCGCACCGGCGGGCGGAAGATCAGCACGCCCGAATCGAGCGGGTTGGGGGTGTCGGCGTGAGCGACGTCGTCGTCGAGGTCACCGGGCTGAAGAAGTCGTTCGGCCCGCTGGAGGTGCTGAAGGGCATCGACCTCAAGGTCAACCGCGGTGACGTGGTGTGCATCATCGGCCCGTCGGGTTCCGGCAAGTCGACGCTGCTGCGCTGCGTCAACCTGCTGGAGGAGCCGACCGGCGGCAAGATCGTCGTGGACGGCACCGAGCTGACCGACCCGGACGTGGACATCGACGCCGCGCGCACCCGCATCGGCATGGTGTTCCAGTCGTTCAACCTGTTCTCGCACCTCAGCGTGCTGAACAACCTGACCGTCGCCCAGCGCAAGGTGCTCAAGCGCGACGCCAGGAAGGCCCAGGAGGTCGCGCTGCGGAACCTGGAGCGGGTCGGGCTGTCGGACAAGGTGAACGCCATGCCGGGGCAGCTGTCCGGCGGCCAGCAGCAGCGCGCGGCGATCGCGCGGGCGCTGTCGATGGACCCGGACGTGATGCTGTTCGACGAGCCGACGTCGGCGCTGGACCCGGAGCTGGTCGGCGACGTGCTCGGCGTCATGCGGCAGCTCGCCGACGAGGGCATGACGATGCTCGTGGTGACGCACGAGATGCAGTTCGCCCGCGAGGTGGCCGACCGGGTGCTGTTCATGGACGGCGGGTACGTCGTGGAGGAGGGGCCGGCCGAGCAGGTCATCGGCGCTCCCCGGCACGAGCGCACCCAGTCGTTCCTGGCCCGCGTGCTGGACCCGACGAACCAGGGGCCGCGCGCCTGACGCAGTGCGCCGAACCGGCCACGCGGTGCGTCGGTCGCCCCTATTGTCGATCTCATGGCAGAGGTGGGGGCGCGGGGGCTGGACGTGTTCGACCCCAGCCCGCCGCGCTCCGCCCGCATGGCCGCCGCCGAGGTGCTGCGCGGCGTCGCCGAGCCGGACGGGCCGTGGCGGTTACCCCGGCGGCGGGCCGGGATGCCGCCGGTGGTGCGGGTCGCCGACCGGTTCCTGACCGGCACGCTGGACCTGCGCGCGGTGGAGTTCCCGTACGTGCTGGAGTTCGTCCGCTGCCGGTTCGAGGAGCCGCCGGACCTGCGCCAGGGCAAGCTCGCCGGGATCGAGTTCGCCGACTGTTGGCTCCCCGGCCTCGCCGCCCGCAACCTGAGCAGCGCCAACGACGTGTCGCTCGTGGGCAGCACCGTGGAGGGCCTGGTCGACCTGGTCGACGCGGAGGTGGCCGGCTCCCTCACGCTGCGGGACGCCGAGCTGAGGGCGCCGGGCACGATCGCGCTGCACGCGGACCGGTTGAAGCTCGCGGGCGGGGTGCTGGCGCAGCGGGTGCGGGTCACCGGTGAGCTGCGGATGGCGGGCGCGCACGTCGGCGGCTACTGCAACGTCAGCGGCGGCCTGCTGGACAACCCGCTCAAGCACGCGTTCAACGGCACCGGCCTGCACGTCGGCGGCAACCTGCTGATGAGCGGCTGCACGCTGAACGGCACCGTGCTGCTGGCGGGCGCGCGGGTCGACTCCGCGCTCACGCTGCGCGGCTCGACCGCGGCCGGCGGCCGGGCGGACGACGACGCGCTGGACCCGCACTCCGACCCGAACGCCACGCTGGTGTTCGACCGCATCACCGTGGACGGCGACGTGCAGCTGGACCGCGGGTTCACCAGCGCCGGCACCGTGCGCATGGTCAACGCCGCGGTCGGCGGCACGCTCTCGCTGTCCGGCGGCGCGTTCGACGCCCTGGGCGAGTCGACCCCCGAGCCGACCGGGTACGGCCGCGCGCTCGACACGGGCGCCGCCGAGCCGACGGGCTACGGGCGCGCGCTGCACCTCGACGGCACGCAGGTGGGCGGCGACCTCATCGGACGCCAGGCGCGCGTGCGCGGGCAGCTGAGGATGGTGGACTTCCAGGCCAAGGGCAGCCTCATCCTCGACGGGTCCACATTGGACAACCCGCGCGCGGACGCCGTGCTGGGCAACAGGTCCCGGATCGGCAGCAACCTCGCCGCGCGCGAGGTGGAGGTCACCGGCGGGCTGGAGCTGCGGGGCGTGCGCATCGGCGCGAACCTCGACCTGCGCGGCAGCCGGATCACCCAGCCGGGCCGCTACCGGCACCAGCCCGCGGGCAAGCCGTCGTTGGACGTCGGCGGCGCCGCGATCGGGCGCGACCTCATCTGCGCGCGCGGGGCCAAGGAGTTCGTCGCGCACGGCGGCGTGCGGGCGAGGCGGGCGACGGTCGGCCGGATGGCGACGTTCGCGGGCGCCGTGCTCGGCGACAAGCTGGACGCGCACGCGCTGAACCTGCTCGGCATGCAGGTGCAGGAGCTGGTGGTGACGCCGATCGGCCCGCCGCGCGGCGACGTGACGCTGCGGCAGGTGCGCTGCACGTCGTTGGACGACAACGAGAACTTCTGGAGCGCGACCGGCCGCATCGACCTGGAGGAGTTCCGCTACGACTCGCTGCGGAACCCGATCGACCTGCGGGACGACGCCGAGGTCGAACGGCGGCTGCGCTGGCTGCGGCAGGCGATGCGGCGCACGTACCGGCCGGGCCCGTACGACCAGTTCGCCGAGATGCTGCGCGCGGCGGGCAACGACGAGCACGCGGCGACCGTGCTGGTGGAGAAGCAGCGGCTGCGGTACCGGGCGGTCGCCGAGGGCCGCCGCTGGCTCGGCCCGCTGGTGCTGGTGTGGAGCTGGCTGCAGCGCGCGATGGTCGGCTACGGCTACCGCCCGGCCCGCGCGTTGGCGTGGCTGGTGGTGATGTGGCTGGCGGGTAGCGCCTACTTCGCGTCCGGGCCGGAGCTGTCGGAGATCAACGAGCAGGACAAGCTGACCTGGAACCCGTGGCTGTTCACCATCGACCTGCTGGTGCCGATCGTGGACCTCGGCAACAAGAACCGCTGGCACACGCCGGACGAGTCGCAGTGGATCGCGGCGGGGCTGATCGCGATGGGGTGGGTGCTCGCGACCACCGTGGCGGCCGGCGTCACCAGGGCGTTGAAGCGCTGACGCGACGAGCCCCGCCCGGCTGGATGCCGGACGGGGCTCGTCGGTGTCGCGACCCGGTGGACTAGTGCACGGCGATCGGCTTCACCCGGTCGCTGTCCTCGTCCACGTGGTAGTCGTCGGCCTGCGTCTGGTCCGTCCCGTTGGACACGCGGGTCCGCTTCGCGATCAGCGTCACGATGACGGCGACCAGCAGGTTCACCACGATGGCGATCGCGCCGACGTAGATCTGCACGGTGGACGCGCCGAACGGGTGCCACCCGAACAGCGACAGCTTGCCCAGCGGCAGCGCGGAACCGGCGAAGTGCGCCTTGCCGGCGGCCGGGTTGCCGATGTTGTAGAGCAGCCACATGCCGTAGCCCATGCCGGCGACCCAGCCCGCGATGAGGCCCCAGATGTGGAACCACCGCGTGTACAGCGCGATCGCCACGGCGGGCAGCGTCTGCAGGATCATCACGCCGCCGATGAGCTGCAGGTCGATGGAGAACTGCGGGTCGATGAACACGATGAACGCGACCGCGCCGAACTTCACCACCAGCGACGCCAGCTTGGCCTGCTTGGCCTCCTGGGCGGGCGTGGCGTCCTTCTTCAGGTACTCCTTGTAGATGTTGCGGGTCCACAGGTTCGCCGCCGCGATCGACATGATGGCGGCGGGCACCAGGGCGCCGATCGCGATGGCCGCGAACGCGACGCCGGCGAACCAGCTCGGGAACTCCTGGCCGAACAGCACCGGCACGATGGTGTTCGTGTCCGGGCGGCCGGTGGCCTGGTTGGTGATCGGCTTGACGCCCGCGCTGATGGCGACGAAGCCCAGCATCGCGAGCAGGCCCAGGAGCAGCGAGTACGCGGGCAGCGCCACCATGTTCCGCTTGATCACGTTGCGGCCGCGCGAGGCGAGGATGCCGGTCAGCGAGTGCGGGTAGAGGAACAGCGCCAGCGCCGAGCCCAGCGCCAGCGTCGCGTACTGGAGCTGGTTGTTGCCGTTGAGGATCGTCCCGTCGGCCTTGCTCTCGGACGCGGCGTACTTCGCCTGCGCGGTGTCGAAGATCGCGCCCCAGCCGCCGAACTTGGACGGCAGGTAGATCACGGCCACGAGGATCACGATGTAGATCAGCGTGTCCTTGACGAACGCGATCAGCGCGGGCGCGCGCAGGCCCGACTGGTACGTGTAGAGCGCGAGGATGACGAACGCGATGAACAGCGGCAGGTGGCCGAGGATGCCCGAGCCGTTGAGGCCCATCGTGCGCAGCACGGCCTCCAGGCCGACGAGCTGCAGCGCGATGTACGGCATCGTGGCGATGATGCCGGTGATCGCGACCAGCAGCGCGAGCCAGTGCGAGCCGTACCGGCCGCGGACGAAGTCCGCCGGCGTCACGTAGCCGTGCACGCGGGAGACGGACCACATGCGCACCAGCGGCAGGAACACGATCGGGTACAGGATGACCGTGTAGGGCAGGGCGAAGAAGCCCATCGCGCCGGCGCCGAAGACCAGGGCGGGCACGGCGACGAACGTGTACGCCGTGTACAGGTCACCGCCGACCAGGAACCACGTGATCCACGAGCCGAACTTGCGCCCGCCGAGGCCCCACTCGTCGAGGTGGTCGAGGGTGTCGCCCGCCTTCCACTTCGCCGCGACGAATCCCAGGACGGTGACCAGCAGGAACAGCGCGCTGAAGACCACCAACTCGGTCCACTGCATTACTTGGCCCCCTCGTCCAGGTCGTCCACGCTGAGCAGGTCCGGCTTGCCCTTGACGACGGGTTCGTCCTTGGTCTTGATGTAGACCAGGCCCACGCAGAGGACACCGACCGGAACCCACGCGAACTGGTACCAGTAGAAGAACGGCAGCCCCAGCAGCCTCGGCTCATCGGAGTTGAACCAGGGCGTGACGAGCATGAGCAGCGGAACGAGCAGAAGCAGGTTCCAGTTGCTCCAGCGGAGGCTGGATTTTCGAGCTGACGACATGTGCCCCTCCGTACGGCGGCCCGGTGACGCGGTGTCGCGCATGCTAGGCCGGAGGAGGGACAGTAGTCACCATGTCAGGTGGATTACCTACCGGTGAAGTAGTTGGATCGTGACCAACGATTCGTTCACCGCAGGTGGGTCACCAAGTGGTGCTCGGCGCGGTCGAAGTAGGTCAGCAACGCCTCTTCGGCCTGCCGAACCCGTCCCGCGTCGAGGTGGTCCACGATGGACTGGTTCAGCGGCAGGTAGTCCCGGTGGAACTCCTCGGGGTCGCCCATGACGTGGAACGCCAGGCGCACCTCCGCGAGCAGCCGCTTCATCTCCTCGTCCAGCCGGGCGCTGCCCGCGAGGGCGGTGAGGGCCTGGTGGAACTTGACGTTCGCGGTGCCGACGCCGGTCCAGTCGCCCAGCTCCCGGAACCGCGCGCCGAGGGCGACGGCGTCGCGGACGGCCTGCCGGGCCTGCTCGGACACCGCGGGCCAGTGCCGGACGGCGCCGCACTCGATGACGCGGCGGGCGGCGTAGAGGTCCACGACGTCGGACGCGCCGGGGCGGCGCACGAACACGCCCTTGCTGTACTCGTGCACGAGCAGGCGTTCGTGGGTGAGCAGGCGGAACGCCTCGCGCAGCGTGTTGCGGGAGACCCGGAGGGCTTCGCCGAGCGCCTTCTCGTTGAGCTGCTGACCGGGCTTGATGTCGCCGTCGAGGACGCTGGAGCGGAGCTTGTCCGCGACCCGCTCCGCCGTGCTGGAGCGGTCGATGTCGCCGCGGTCCCGCGCGAGGGTGCTCAGCCAGCTGTCTGCCTCTGCGGTCGTCATGCGATCGAGTCTAGTGGGGCGGTGAGTCGAATGGAGTATTGCTGGATTGTTGAACGATCCTTAGATTGAACAAGCGGTGAGGGGAGGTCCCGTGGACCTGAACGCGGATGTGGGTGAGGGCTTCGGCCGTTGGGCGCTGGGTGACGACCACGCCTTGCTCGACGTCGTGACCAGCGCGAACGTCGCGTGCGGGTTCCACGCGGGCGACCCGGAGACGATGCGGCGGACGTGCGAGCGGGCCGCCGCGCGGGGCGTCACCGTCGGCGCGCACGTCGGGTACCGGGACCTGCACGGCTTCGGCAGGCGATTTGTCGACGTGTCCCCGGAGACGCTGACGGCCGACGTGCTGTACCAGCTGGGCGGTCTGGACGCGTGCGCACGGGCGGCGGGGACGCGCGTCGGCTACGTGAAGCCGCACGGGGCGCTGTACAACGCGCTCGTGCGGCACGAGGCGCAGGCCGACGCCGTGGTGGACGCGGTGCGGGCGTACGACCCGACGTTGCCGGTGCTCGGGCTGCCCGGCGCGGTGTGGCTGAAGCGGGCGCGGGTGGCCGGGCTGCCGGTCCGGTACGAGGCGTTCGCGGACCGGGCGTACACGGCGGCGGGGACGTTGGTGGACCGGCGGCGGCCGGGCGCCGTGCTGCACGACGTGGGCGAGATCGCGTCCCGGTGCGTGGGGCTGGCGACCGAGGGGCGGGTGCGGGCGGTCGACGGGCAGGTGCTGCGGATGCCCGTCGACTCGATCTGCGTGCACGGCGACAGCCCCGGCGCGGTGGCGGTCGCGCGGGCGGTGCGGTCGGCGTTGGCGGAGGCGGGCGTGACGCTGGGCCCGTTCGCCGGTGGGCTGGACCGGCTGAGCGCCTGAGGTCAGGTCCTCGCGGGCGGGTGCGCCGGGGCGACGCCCATGCGTTCGAGCAGGCCGAGGATCGCGTCCACCGTGTCGAGGGTGTGGCCGGGACCGATCCGCTCGCGCATCGTGCCGAACACCAATCCCGCCTCGAAGTGCAGCGGGGAGGGCAGGCTGTGCGCCTGGGCCAACAGGTACTCGACGACCTCGGGGGTGAACCCGCGGGCCACGGCGGCCGGGTCACTGGTGAACACGGCGAACCGGGCGTCGAAGGGGCCGGGCGGGAACGCCACCCGGTGCCACCCGCCTCCCGCCGCCACCACCGTCACCGGGACTTCGCGGACCAGTTCGCCGCCCTGGGCTTCGATGTTGCCGGGCGCCAGCGGGCGTCCCAGGAAGTTCGTGCCCCCGTGGACGCGGCGGCTGATCTTCATCGGCGTCACCGGCGCGGTGGCCACCTCGACCCGGTGCTCGTGAGCCGTGCGCGTGCCATTGTCGGCGGCCTTCTCCACCGACGCCTCACCCACGCGCACCGACCACCCGTCGCGCCGGAAGTCGAGAGTGGTTCCGAAGCTTCCAGGCGACGCCACGCCCAGCTGGTTGACCAGGCCGTCGGTCTCGCTCCTCATCGGCTCCAGCAGCTCGGCCGACCACGGGCGGGCCGCGGCCGGATCGACCACGCTCCCACCGAGGCTGCGCGCGAACGCGGCCACCGCGTCGAAGTGCGCCCGCTCCTCCTTCCGATCACCGCGCCACCTCCACCAGAGCAGGAGGCCGTACAGGGCCAGCATGACGGCGATGAGCGGAGCGAAGTCGAGGAGGTACTCCATCAGATGTCCAGATACCCCTCGGTCTGCTGCTTCGACTGGTCTTCGCCGGTGGCCGGCGTGCGGGGTGGACCGGCTCGAACGCCCGGGTCAGGCCCACACCGGCGGGTGCGCCGGGGCGACGCCCATGCGTTCGAGCAGGCCGATCAGGGCGTCGACCCGGGCCAGGGCCTGGTCGGGGATGATCCGGTTGATCAGGGTGCAGAAGAGCAGGCCCGCCTCGAAGTGCAGCGTGAAGTACATGTCGTTGAACTCGGCGAGCAGGTGTTCGGCGACCCGCGGGTCGAACAGGGGCGCCACGGCCGCCGGGTCGCTCGTGAACACGGCGAAGTTCGTGTCGAACGGGCCCGGCGGGAAGGAGACCCGGTACCACCCGCCTCCCTCCGCGGCCACGGTCACCGGGACCTCGCGGACCCTCTCACCGCCCTGGGCCACGACGTGGTCCGGCGGCAGCGGACGGCCGAAGAGGTTCTTGCCGTCGTGGATGCGACGGCTGATCTTCATCGGCGTCACCGGCGCGGTGGCCACCTCGATGCGGTACTCGTAGGCCGTGCGGGTGCCGTTGTCCGCGGTCACCTCCACCGACGCCTCGCCCACGCGCACCGCCCACCTCCCTCGCGGGAAGTCCACGGTGAGCCCGAAGCTCGTGGGCGACACCTGGTTCAGCTGGTTGACCAGGCCGTCGGTCTTCCTCCTCATCGGCTCCAGCAACCCGGCCGACCACGCGTGGGCTTCGGCGGGATCGACCAGACGTCCGCCGAGACCGCCCGCGAACTCGGCCAGCGCTTCGGCGTGCGCCTGCTCGCTCTTCCGATCGCTGCGCCGGCGCCACCAGTGCCCCAGGGCCAGCAGGCCCACCATGATGGCGACGATCGGCAAGATCTCGACGTAGGTCTCATCCATGATCAGATGTCCAGGTATCCCTTGGTCTGCTGCTTCGACTGGTCTTCACCGGTGGCGGCGTACTCGTCCGCCTTGTCCCGGGCGGCCTGGTTCCGCAAGGGCTTGTCGATGCCCGCGTTGTCGCCCGTGCCCGCGCCGACCTGCGACGCCGCCGCGTCGGTGGTCGCGGTCCACATGGACCTGCCGAACCCGTCGTGCAGCCGCTCGCCGACCATGCCGTTGTCGGACCAGAGCTTGTCCACCATCGACTTCTTGTCCCCGGCCTGCGCGGCGACGTTCCTGGCCCGCTTGTCGGCCATGGAGCGCTGGAAGCCGGCCTTCACGTCGCCGGCCCGCTTGCTCAGGCTGCGCAGGAAGTCGAGGATCCTGGTCAGGAACTGCTTCAGCTTGGCGACGATCCGGGCCACCCGGCTGCCGGTGGTGGCGACCCGCACGCCGGTCGCGGCGCCCGCGGCGGCGGTCGACGCCCCGAAGCTCGGCACGGCCGCCGCGAGCGCGGGGATCCAGATCATGACCAGCCAGGTGATCAACTCGGTCAGGATCGCCTTGATGAAGTCCTCGACGATCGTCATGATCATGCTGGAGATCTGCAGCATCCGCGCGATCTCACCGGCCTGACCGGCGACGCCGTCGATGCCGCCGGCGAACTCGCCCAGCTTCGTGGCGGCCGCCTCGGACGCGGAACCGCCCCAGCTCGTCACCGAGTTCGCCAGGTCGCTGTCGAACTTCTCGCGCAGCCGCACCACGCCCTGGCCGATCGCGTTGAAGTTCTCCGCCGCCTGCGCCAGCGCGGGGCCGTCGCCGCTGACGAAGTGGATCGCGTCCTCCAACGGCTGCACCACGCTGATCAGGAAGTCCAGGCCCTGCCCGACCAGCCAGCCGATCGGGTCGGTCGCGATGCCCAGGGCGGAGGTGCCGAGCGATGCGACCAGCGCCGAGCCCTCGGAGGCCAGGGCGGTCGCCTCGGAACCGCCGCCCTCCGCCGCCTTGCCCGCCGCTTCCTTGATCTTGAGGTAGTTGCCGTAGAAGGGGGCGGCCTCCGCCATCTTCTGGCTGGTGTCCTTCTCGCCGACGGTGATCTCGACTCCGCCGGCCTCGGTCTTCACTTCAGCCATCTCGCATCCCCCTACTGGCCGTCGAGCCGGACTTGCAGGCCGTTCAACAGCTGCTTCACGGCTTCTTCCTGCGCGTCGTAGTCCTCGGCCGCGCCGGTGAACTTGTCCGCGCCCGACTGCAGGCCGTCCTGGAGCGCCTGGAACAGCTCGGTGAGGTCGCCGAGCATCTGCGTGTACCGGTTCTTGGTGATGAGGCCGACCACGCCCCACGACTTCTCGCCCACGTCCGCCTTGGCCACGAGGCCCGCGATCTCGGCCGCGGTGGCGCGGTGGGCGTCGAGCTTGCCGGCGAAGTCCCGCAGCTCCTGGGTGTTGACGTCGAATCCGCCGCTCATCGGGGGCTCACCGGTCCTCGTCGTCGAAGAGGTTCAGGAAACGGCCGTCGTTCCGCGCGGGGCCGGGGCGCGCGGGTGGCGGTGGCGGCTGGTCGCCGTCGCGCAGGAACCCGCGCTGCGAGAAGTCGTCCGGCTCCTCGGGCGGCGGCGCGGGACGGCGGGGTGGGGCGGGGCGC
>NZ_JBHTLK010000116.1:0-21426 GCF_042678885.1 Saccharothrix hoggarensis | reverse complement strand
GGCCACGCGCCCGCGCTGGCCGCCGCGCGCGGGCGCGGGCTGCCGGTGGTCGTGGTCGACCAGCCCGTGCTGCCCGACACGGCGCGCGTCGAGGTGGACGACCTCGGCGGGGCGCGGTTGGCGGCGACGTCACTGTGGGCGTCCGGGCACCGGCGGTTCGGCGTGGTGACGTTCGCGCTGCACCCCGACGGCCACAACGGGCCCGTGTCGCCCGAGCGGCTGGCGTCCACGTCCTTCCGGGTGACCCGCGACCGGTTGCACGGCTACCTCGACGTGACGGGGCCGGAGACGCCGGTGTGGGAGTGCGCCCGGAGCAGCCGCGAACTCGGCCGGGCGGGCGCCCGCGCCCTGCTCTCCGCCACGCCCCGGCCGACCGCGCTGCTGTGCGCGTCGGACGAGCTCGCGTTCGGCGCGCTGCAGGCCGTGCGCGACCTCGGGTTGCGGGTGCCGGCCGACGTCTCGGTGATCGGGTTCGACGACGTGCCGGCGGCCGAGCACGCCGACCCACCGTTGACTACGGTGCGTCAACCCCTGGCCGAGAAGGGCCGCCACGCGGGCGAACTGGCGCTCCGGCTGCTCGACGGCGGTAGACCAGGCGAGCCCACAAGACTGCCCGTTTCGCTGGTTTCCCGCGACTCGACGGCCCCACCGAAGTGATCCACATCACTTTTCAGGCCTCATAATCGCAGTTCCGGCGCCAGGAAGAAACGCGCCGGGTGTTCCGGACGATGTGTCCGGTGGGGCGGCTACGCTGCTACAGCGCGTGGTCACAGCCCCTCCAGCCTCCGTAGCTCAGTGGAGAGAGCGAGGGACTTCTAATCCCGAGGTCGCAGGTTCGAATCCTGCCGGGGGCACGCAAGCACTGTGACGGTGGTGGCCGATCCGCGGTCGAGGTCGGCCCACACCACACCCGCACGATCCACTTCTCCGGTCCCGGACCTCCCGCCGCGTCAGCCGCGGGTGCGCGGGGCCGATGACGAGACCCCGCGCGAACGCGCTCGTCGACGTTCCCCGCGAGACGCCCGTGATCACCGGTCGTCGGGACCGCGAACCGGCCGAGATCACGGACTCCGGCCGGAGCACCGGGACCGCGTCCGCCGCGAGGTGACGGGCGGCGCCGGAGCGCCGCGCCGCCGGGCGCCGGGCGCCGTCCGGCCGGCTCGCCGCGAGGGGGCCGTTGATCAGGGCCGACAAGGCGAACGGACGGCTCGGAAAGCGCGTGCGCCGGCGGTCCCGACGGGCCGGTGGCGGGCACGTCCGCTTGTGGCGAACCCCCGGTGTCGGAAGCACGCGCCGAGGAGACCACGACTAGAGTGGGCTGCGCATGCCAGGACGCGGCGAGAGAAAGAGAGCAGTACGTGAATATGAACGAGCACAAGCAGGTCACGGCCGCGCCCATGATCTGGTCCGGCATCACCGCGCCCGTCAACGCGGCGGCTCCGGGTGGTCTTTCCTGGGGTGATTCGCTGTACGACCGCCTCCTCGCCCAGCGGATCATCGTGCTCGGCCAGGAAGTGAACGACGAGATCGGCAACAAGCTCTGCGCGCAGATGCTGTTGCTGGCGGCCGAGGACCCGGACGCCGACATCGCGATGTACATCAATTCGCCCGGTGGTTCGGTCACCGCGGGAATGGCCATCTTCGACACGATGAACCTGATCCCGTGCGACGTGGCCACGTACGCGATGGGAATGGCCGCGTCCATGGGCCAGTTCCTGCTGTCCGCCGGTGCGCCCGGGAAGCGCTACGCGCTGCCCAACGCCGAGATCCTGATGCACCAGCCGCTGGGCGGCGTCGGCGGCAGCGAGTCCGACATCACGATCCAGGCGGACCGCCTGCGCCGGCTGAAGAGCCGGTTGGCCGAGCTCATCTCCGGCTTCAGCGGCCAGACGAAGGAGCAGGTCCTGAAGGACGCCGAGCGCGACCGCTGGTTCAGCGCCACGGAGGCCCGCGACTACGGCCTCGTCGACCACGTGATCAGCCGCGCCGCCGGCGCCCCGGAGAGCGACCCGATCAACCCCTCGCGCTGAGCGCTCGTGGTCGTCGTGCAGCCGTCGCACGCGCCGGACCCGGTGGGGCTTCCCGCCGGTCCGACCTTCCCCCCGGCACCGGGCCGGTTCGCGCGCTCCGCGCGCGGGCGGCGGGAGGGAGTGGTCACGGCATGTCCGCGCACGGCTGGGCGCTGAACAAGTTGATGAGCGACATGCTCGACGACCGCACGATCGTCATCAGCGGCGAGCTCGGCCGGAGCGCCTCGACCTCGGTGGTGTCGCAGCTGCTGCTGTTGAACGCCACGAACCCCGACGAGGACATCAGGCTCTACATCGACAGCGCGGCCGGGTCGCTGTCGTCCGCGTTCGCGATCTGCGACATGATCAACTGGGTCGCCCCGGAGGTGTCGACCTGGGCGGTCGGCACGGTCGAGTCGGCGGCGACCCTCGTGCTGTGCGCCGGGGCTCCCGGCAAGAGGTACGCGCTGCCGGGCTCCGCCGTCGTCCTGAGGGAACCGGGCCTCGACGAAGGGCTCGACGGCGAGCACCTGGCGGCGCCGGCGGCGCTGCACCGGAAGTGGGTCCACGACATGGTGCGGCTGCTGTCCGAGCGGACGCGGCGGAGCCCGGACGTCGTCGCGGGAGACCTCCGCGCCCACCGCCGCCTGTCCGCCCCGGAGGCGGTGGCCTACGGCATCGTCGACCAGGCCGCGGCAGGCGGGAAGTACGCCCCGCAGGGCAACTGAGCGAGCCCGCGGGCGACACACCCCACCCGGAATAACCCGACGACGACACCGTTCGCAACCGGTGGACCGCAACTGGGCCGCACTGTGTTCGGCATCCCGCTCCCCACTCGTCGGCCCCGGCCCGCCCGAGCGGCCCGACCAGCGCGGATGTCCCGTGACTGGGGGTGACGGCGACGCGTGCCTTGCGCCGTCACGTCGACATGTGGTTAGCATCGGTGCGGCATCTCGGTGTGCCGGTGGGGAGGTCCGGCCGGGACGTGGGGGGTGGTGCGATGGATATCGAACGGCGGTGCCCGCATTGACCGGCCGGGGAAGCCTGCGCACGGTCGCGCGGTTCCTGTGAGAGAACGCGGATGGACATCTCCAGCTTCGGCCTGAGCGCGTCCCGATCCGCGTTGTCCGCCGGTGTTCCGCCGATCCGATCGGCCGTGTCCGGCCGTTCGCGCCGACAACGGCGGCAGGTCGACGACTCCACGCGCATCCCGGCACGACCGCGGCCGACGCGGGAAGTGCCCGAACGGTCGCGCGCGCTTTCCCGCGCCGTCCCGACTTCGAAGTCCCATCGGCGCGCGGGAAGCACGACAACGGTGCCCCGGCCGGGGTTTCGCCCTGGTCGGAAAATCGCGGAAGAACTGGAGAACATTGATCGGTGGGGACGGTCGATGGCGCGTCTTTCCCGCCCGTGACGGTGGTGCGGGCTCGGCGGGGCGCCACCGCGGAACTGGTCTCTGACGACAGCAGCAAATTCTCCTACGAAGGATGGTGCGCCATCAGCGGGGATGTTATCGCTCTGGTTAGTGGACGGAAATCCGTCGCGGACGGGCGTGGCGCGGACGACGTCGCCCGGTTCCACAACGCCGACCTGGCGGTCCTGGTGGTCCTCCCGAACGAGGTCACGAGGTGGGGTCTCACCTACATGCTGCACAGCCTTTCCCCGGTGAAGGTCGTGCACGGTTGCGCCGGGTTCCGCGAGGCCGTGACCCTCTTGGAGAACCGCACTTTCGACATCGTGCTCCTGTCCGCCGACGCACGGGAGGAGTTCGACCAGGTGGCCGCGGTGGCGGCCAAGCGCGGGGTGAAGACGGTGGCCCTGCTCCGCGACGCGAGCGACGACGTGATCGCGCAGGCGTCGACGCTGACGGCCGACGGGTTCATCCTGGAGTCCGCCGTCGACCCGCGGTCGCTCGAGGACGCGTTGCTCCGGCTCCAGCGGGGGGACATGGTGCTCTCGTCCTCGCTCGCCCGGAAGCTGATCACCGAGCTGCGCAGGCGTGGTCAGCCGAGGACGACCACGTTCCGCCTCACCCCGCGGGAGCAGCAGGCGCTCAGCCTGCTCGCCGAGGGGATGAGCAACAAGCAGATCGGCCGCCGGCTCGGGATCTCCGTGCACGGGGCCAAGCGGCACGTCGCGAACCTGCTGGCGAAGCTGAACTGCCCCAACCGGACCCTCGCGGTCGCCTACGCCATCCGCGACGGCCTGCTGACCGAATGACCGGTGTGACCGGGCGGGCGGCTCACAGCCGGGACCGGACCTCCCACAGCTCGGGGAAGAGGTGGGAGGCGACGAGCGTGCGGAGGTAGTCCACGCCCGCCGAGCCGCCGGTGCCGCGCTTGTACCCGATCTGGCGCTCGACGGTCAGCGCGTGGTGGGTGCGCCACCGGCCGAACGCCTGGTCGACGTCCAGCAGGGCCTCGGCCACGCGCAGCAGTTCCCAGTGCGCGGCGGGCTGGTCGTGGTAGCCGTGCTGCCAGAGGTCGGCGAGCGAGGCGAGCCCGCGCCTCTCGACCAGGGCGACGAACGCCTCCCGCACGCTGGGTTCCTCCAGCCTGCGCGCCAGGCGTTCGCGCTCGGCGTCGGTGAGCGGAACCCGGTCCAGGTACCCGGCGTCCTTCAGCCCGGCCAGGAACTCGATCTCCCGGTACTGCACGGACTGGAAGCCGCTGCCGCCTTCGAGGGTCTTGCGGAAGGCGAGGAAGTCCACCGGCAGCATGGTGTCGAGCACCGCCCACTGCGAGAGCAGCACGTGCTCGACGGCGACGAGCCTGCGCAGCAGGTGCTCGGCCGCGCCGAGGCGGCCGTCCAGCAGGAGGTCGCGCACCTCCTCCAGCTCGAACAGCATCAGCTTGAACCAGAGCTCGTGCACCTGGTGCACGATGACGAACATCAGCTCGTCGTGCGATTTCGTCTCGGGTTGGCAGGCCAGGAGCCGGTCGAGTTGCAGCACCTCGCGGTAGCGGGTCCCCACAGCGTGCTCGGCGCCGTTTCGCCGGTCCGACTGGACCACGGAAACCTCCTCGATCGACGACGTTCGGACAAGACAACCCGCTCGGCTCGACGTCGTCGGCGAGGCAGCGGCAAGGCGGGACGACGCCCCCGGACCGCGGTGCGCGACCGGGGACCGTCCGCCGTTCGCGACACACCGGCACGACCGATCGTCACCGGGTCGAGGTTAGGAACGGGGGCGGTCCGGGGGCCAGTGCCCGAACGGATGCCCCAACGAGCCCCGCCAACGGTTCACGGTCAGTGCCCGGTCGAGCAGTCGCGGCCGGCCGGCCGGGCGTGCTGCACTGGCCGTCGAGGTCAGGTTCGGCTGTCGTGAAGAGGGTGGGACATGCTCCGCAACGTCGTCATCGTCGGTGGAGGTACCGCGGGTTGGATGACCGCCACCTACCTGAAGGAAGCGTTCGGCGATCGGCTCTCGGTGACCCTGGTCGAGTCGGCCCGGGTGCCCACCATCGGCGTCGGCGAGGCGACCTTCAGCACCGTCCGGCACTTCTTCGACTACCTCGGCCTGGCCGAGCACGAGTGGATGCCCGCCTGCCACGCGTCGTACAAGCTGGCCATCAGGTTCGAGAACTGGCGCGAGCCGGGCCACGTGTTCTACCACCCGTTCGAGCGGCTGCCCAAGGTGCAGGGGTTCACCATGGCCGACTGGTGGCTCAAGCTCGGCGGCGAGCGGTTCGACAAGGACTGCCTGGTGATCCCCGCCCTGTGCGACGCCATGCGGTCGCCCCGGTACCCGGACGGGGAGCTGTTCGAGCGCGCCCTGCACGACGGCGGCGATCGGCCGCGCCGGAGCACGCTGTCCGACCAGAGCACCCAGTTCCCGTACGCCTACCACTTCGACGCGTCCCTGCTGGCCGAGTTCCTCGCCGACCTCGGCACGAGCCGCGGCATCCGCCGGGTGCGCGACGACGTGCTGGAGGTGCGCCAGGACGAGCGCGGCTGGATCAGCCACGTGGTCACCCGCGAGCACGGCGACATCACCGGCGACCTGTTCATCGACTGCACCGGGTTCCGCGGCCTGCTGATCAACCAGGTGATGAAGGAGCCGTTCGAGTCCTACCAGGACTACCTGCCGAACAACCGGGCCGTCGCGCTGCGCGTGCCGATCGACGTGGTGGAGAACGGGATGCGCCCGTGCACCACGGCCACCGCGATGGACTCCGGCTGGATCTGGACGATCCCGCTGTCCAACCGCATCGGCACCGGGTACGTCTACGCCGAGGACTTCTGCGCGCCGGAGGACGCCGAGCGGACGCTCCGCGAGTTCGTCGGCCCGGCGGCGGCCGAGGTCGAGGCCAACCACATCAAGATGCGCATCGGCCGCAACCGGAACTCGTGGGTGCGCAACTGCGTGGCGATCGGGCTCTCCAGCGGGTTCGTGGAGCCGCTGGAGTCCACCGGGATCTTCTTCATCCAGTACGGCGTCGAGCAGCTGGTCAAGCACTTCCCGGACGAGAACTGGCAGCCGGAGCTGACGGCGGGCTACAACCGGGCGATCGCGCGCTGCCTCGACGGCGTGCGGGACTTCCTGGTGGTGCACTACCGGTGCGCGGCGCGGGCCGACACGCCGTACTGGAAGGCGACCAAGGAGCGGCCGGTGCCCGCGGGGCTGGAGGAGCGGCTGGAGGCGTGGTCGGTCCGGCTGCCCGACGAGACCAGCATCTACCCGTACTACCACGGGTTCGAGGCGTACTCGTACAACGTGATGCTGCTCGGGCTCGGCGGCCACCTGCCCCAGCGGTCGCTGCCCGCGCTCGACTACCTCGACGACACCGAGGCGCGCGCGCAGTTGGCGCGGGTGCGCGAGCAGGCCTCGGCTCTCGTCGACGCCCTGCCGAGCCAGCAGGAGTACCTGGCGAGCGTGGCGAGCGGGCGCTGAGAGACGGGCACTGAGGACGGGCACTGAGAGACGGGCGCTGAGGACTTGGTGCCGTGGGCGTGCCGCCGGGGTGGTTTCGACCACCCCGGCGGTCCGCGTCACGAGTGCTGTTCGACCGGCTCGTCCGCGGCCTTCGCCGGGAACCGCGGCAGGGTCATCAGCAGCGCGCCCGCGACGACCAGCAGGGCCGTGGACGCGATGAGCGCGACGTCGTAGCCGCCGGTGGCCCCGCGCAGCCACGAGATCAGCAACGGGCTGGTGCCGACGCCGACGACGAAGATCGCGTACAGCACGCCGAACAGGCGGCCGTAGTAGGCCAGGTCGTAGTAGCGGGCGGTCAGGTAGCCCATGACGTCCACCTCGCCGCCCAGGGACAGGCCGAGGCCGACAGCGGCCACCGCGGCCAGGCCGGGACCGCCGAACAGCAGCGCGAGGAACCCGATCGCGGCGACGCCGAGCACGGCGGCGGCGATCCGCGGCGCGAAGAAGCGGTCCACGAGCAGACCGACCACCAGCCGGCCGACGATCAGCGACACGCCGACGAGGCTCGCCGTGCCCGCGGCGGAGGCGGGTGACACCCCGGCGTCGCGCAGCAGCGGGACCAGGTGCACCGGCATACCGCCGAGGGCCAGCGCGAGCACGAAGAAGGTCACGGCCAGGCGGGCGAACAGCGGGGTGCGCAGCAGCGGCCCGAGCCGCAGGGCGGCGGTGGCCCCGGTCCGGGACGCCGGCCGGGCGAGCGCCCGCGAACGCGGCATCAGCACACCGACGACCACCGCGCCCACGAACACCACGACGGCCAGGACGCGGTAGCTGCCGCGCCAGTCCTCCGCGATCTGCGCGCCGAGGATCTGCGGTGCGAGGAAGGCGACGAGCCCCGCGCCCGCGAGGGCGATCCCGAGCGCGACACCGCGGGCCCGGTCGAACCGCTCGTTGACCGCGCGGGTGAACGACACCGGCGACGAGGCCGCCGCCAGCACGTACATCAGGGACGACACCAGCAGGAACGCCGTGAAGGGCTGTCCGACCGCCGAGAGGAGCAGGAAGATCCCGCCGAGCGCGACGAGGGACACCGTCGACGGGATGCGCACGCCGTAGCGGTCGACGAGCGTGCCGATGAGGGGCGCCAGCAGGACGTTGATGACCGAGCCGATGAGGAGCACCGACGAGAGCTGGCTGCGGCTCCAGCCGAACTCCGCTTCGAGCTCCGGGATGAATAACCCGAAGGTGTAGAACGGCAGCGACGCGACGCCGAGGCCGATGCCGACCGTGGCGGCGGTCAACGGCCGCCAGCCGTGCAGGAGTTCGGACCCGGGGCCGCGCGGCGCCACGTCCGGCCGATCTGTCGTTGCCTTGCCCATTGAGTTCTCCTTGGCGGATTGGAGGAAACGCGACCGCCGGGCCGTGCGGGAGGCCGCGGCCCGGCGGGGTGCTGAGGTGAGGCGATCGGCGCCGGTCACACCTTCCGGTCGTGGGCCGCCCAGTACTCGTCGCGCAGCTCGCGCTTGAGGACCTTGCCGACGAGGGAGCGGGGCAGTTCGCGGACCAGGACCGACTTGGGCGCCTTCACCGGTCCGAGCCGCTCCTCGCACCTGCGCAGGATCGCGTCCACGTCGACCTCCTGCCCCGGCTCCGGCTCGACGACGGCGGTGACCACCTCGCCCCACTTCTCGTGCGGCAGGCCGATCACCGCGCAGTCGCGGACCTCGGGGAAGGTGTGGACGACCGCCTCCACCTCGGAGGAGTACACGTTGAGGCCACCGGTGATGATCATGTCCTTCTTGCGGTCGACGATGTAGAGGTAGCCGTCCGCGTCGCGCAGGCCGATGTCGCCGGTGCCGTGCCAGCCGTTGGGGCGCCGGGTCTCGGCGGTCGCCTCCGGGTTCTCCCAGTACCCGTCGAACACCAGGTCGGAGCGGACCGCGAGCTCGCCGAGCCGCTCGGGCGGCAGGATCTCGCCGTTGTCGTCGATGACCTCGACGCGGGCGACGACGGTCGGCTTGCCGCAGGAGGCCAGCCGCCTGCGGTCACCACCGGGGGCCACGGCCCGCGCGATGTCCTCGGTGGTGAGGACCGTGCACGTCAACGGCGCCTCGGACTGGGAGTAGTACTGGGTCATGACCGGCCCGAACACGTCGACGGCCTCGGCGATCCGCTCGGGCGGGATGGGCGAGGCCGACAGGAAGAAGTGGCGCAGCGAGGAGTAGTCGTGGTCGCGGACCGTCGGGAGGGCGAGCAGGTCGTACAGGTCCGCGGCGGGCAGGAACAGTCGGGACACCCGGTTGCGCTCGATGGAGGCGGCGATCTCCGCCGGCGCCACGTCCTGGTGGATGACGACGGACCCGCCCGCGCCGAGCGTCGGGAAGACCAGCGACCCGCCCGCGTGGGCCATCGGCGTCGCGATGAGGTGGCGGGGCGGCTCGGGCTCGGCGGCGTGCACGGAGATCGCGACGAACATCAGGTGCGCCTGCCGGTTGGTGATCGGCACGACCTTCGGCGTGCCGGTGGTGCCGCCGGTGCTGATGAACAGCATCGGGCGGCTGGTGTCCGGTGGCAGCATCGGCGCGGTCGCGCCCGCGGGGGCCATCCAGGCGGTCAGCTCCGGGTCGCCCGCGCGGCCCGGTCCGATCGAGACCGCCGTGCGCACGGCCGGGAGCCGTTCGAGGACGGCCGTGGCGCGGTCGGCCAGGGAACCGTGGTAGATCAGCCGGGTGGCGCCGGCGAGGTCGAGGAACGTGACGTAGTCGTCGATCGCGCTGGCCGAGTGGCCCGCGCACCAGACGCCGCCCGCCCGGATCACGCCGACCGCGGCGGCGAACGCGTGCGCGTCGTTCGTGCTGAGGATCGCCACGCGCTCGCCCGGTTCGAGCCCGGCGTCCAGCAAGGCCACCGCGACCCGGTGGCTGACCGCGGTGAAGTCCTCGTGCGTCATGAGCACGGTCCCGTCGGGAGCGAGCATGCACGGCGCGGCGGGGTCGATGCGGGAGCCTCGGTCGAGGTAGTCGACGAACATCATGAGTGGGCAACTCCAGTGGTGGGGACGGCGGAGTGGGCGACCGGGCGGGCCCGGTCGGTCACCGGTGGCGTGCTCCGCCGGCGCGGATCTTCTCGATGGCCTCGTCGACGCGGAGCGTTCCGCTCGCGCAGTCGCGCAGCAGGGCCAGCACGCGCTCGTCACGGTATTCCAGCCACGGCCCGGCGTCCGCCGGTTCGGTGGACACGGGTTCGGTGAACGCCGGTTGGATGGACACGGGTTCGGTGAACGCCGGTTGGGTGGGCGCGGGTTCGGTGAACGCCGGTTGGGGGGACGCGGACTCGCTCGACGCGGGTTCGGTGGATGTGGACCCAGTGGACGCCGGTTCGGCGGAGGGGGCGCTCTGCCGTTCCCCGTGGTCCTCCGCCGCCGTGATCTTGTCGATGAGGGACGTCAACACCTTGGTGCCGCCCAGTTCCACGAACTCCGACACACCCGCGTCCCGCAGGTGGCGGACGCAGTCGGTCCACCGGACGGGCCGGGTGATCTGCTCGGCGAGCGCGGCCCGGACGGCGTCCCGGTCGGTCTCGAAGGGACGTCCGGTCACGCTGGAGACGACGGGGGTCCGGAACTCGCCGAAGTCCACGGAGTCCAGGTAGGACCGGAACTCCCGCGCCGCCCGCGCCATGTGCGGCGAGTGGAACGCACCGGAGACCCGGAGCGGGACGAAACCCCGGAAGCCCTCGACGCCCTCCAGAACCGGCCGGAGTCGCTCCAGCTCCTCCTTGCCCCCGGACAGCACGAACTGCTCGGGCGCGTTGTAGTTGGCGATGACGACCCCGGTGACGCCGTGCGCCGCCAACGTCTCCTCGATGACCTCCGCGGGAACGCCCACCACCGCGGCCATCCCGCCGCCGCCCGCCCGGCCCATCAGCTCGGCGCGGCGGCGCACCAGCGCCAGGCCCGTCACGAAGTCGAAGGCGCCCGCCGCGAACAGCGCGTTGTACTCGCCGAGGCTGTGGCCCGCCAGGAAGTCCGGCGCGGGCCGGTCCTCCCGGCGTGCCGCCAGGTAGTGCAGCGCGTTGACGACGTAGAGCGCGGGCTGCGCGTGCTTGGTCTTGTTCAGCAGGCGGTCCGGGTCCTGCAGGCACAGTTCCTCGACGGAGTACCCAAGCACCTCGTCGGCCTGGCGGCACAGGTCCGGGAAGTGCCCGAACACGTCCTTGCCCATGCCCTTCTTCTGCGCGCCCTGGCCGGGGAAGACGTAGCAAAGCATCAGCTGACCTCACACCGGGGTCGTCGGTACTTGCCGATCGGTCGCGCGGACGCGGCGGGTTCCACCGGGGACACTAGTCCGCGGCGTAGATCCGCACGCACGTTTCCTCCACGGCGGCAAGGGAATCGGGTTCGTGCATGAGGGTCATGTGGTTGGCCGCGTCCAGGTCCACCACGCGCAGCCCCGGCAGCTCGCGCTCCCAGTCCTGCCGGTAGTTGACGTGGTCCAGCGAGAACGTCTCGCCGACGACCTGGAAGTACGGCGTGAGCTCCCCGATGAAGAGCCCGCGGGCGTTGCGGAAGTACGTGGCGTCGACGGCGTCGGGGTCCGCCAGCGGCCGGATCTCGAACTCGCCGATCCGGTAGGCCAGCTGGATCGCGATGTTCCGCTCGATCAACGCGGCCACCTGCTCGCGCCCCAGCGACAGGCCCCGCTCGACGGCGAGGTCGGCGAGCAGGCGCACGAACGCCGCGTCGTCGTCGGGTGCCCCGGCGACGTCGTCCTGGTGGATCAGCCGGGGCCGGACCTCGTCGAGGCCCTTCACACCGGCGGGCCAGAGCAACGAGTTCACCACCTGGAGGGCCGCGCTCCGCGCCGTCGCGGACCCGCCGCCGTTCGACTTCGCCCAGCCGGTGACGTCCGGCGAGTCCACCATCACCAGCGAGCGCACCACCTCGCCCCGGGACTGGAGGAGGCGGGTCATCTCGTAGGAGACGATGCCGCCGAGGCAGAAGCCGCCGATGTCGTAGGGGCCTTCGGGCTGCACGGAGCGGATGATGTCGAGGTAGTGCTCCGCCATCGCCGGGATTCCCTCGACGGGCTCCTGCTCGGTCAGGAAGCCGCGGGCCTGGATGCCGTAGAACGGCCGGTCGACCCGCGCGGCGATCGTGCGGTAGGTCTCGACGCTCGCCAACGCGCCGTGCACCCAGAACACCGGCCGCCCCTCGGCCACGCCGTTCAGGTGCACCAGCTCCGGGAAGCCGGCGCCCGCCGCCGTGCCGTCGCCCGCCACCGCCGACAGCCGGGCGACCACGTCGTCCACGGTGTCGTGCACCTGCAACCAGTCCGGCTGGAAGGCGGGGAACGCGCCGCGGACGCGGCTCAGCACGCCGGTCAGGAGCAGGGAGTTGAGGCCGTAGTCGGCCAGCGGCCTCGTGCGGTCGATGACGTGCTCCTCCAGACCCAGCACGGAGGCCACGAGGCCGGTGACGAAGTCGTCCGGTCGCGTCGCGCCGACCTCGGCCCGCACGGGCGCGGTCGCCACGGTGTCGGGAGCCGGGGTCTGCGGGATGAAGCAGACCTCCCGCTGGAACGGGTAGCCCGGCAGCGGAACCCTCCGGCGCCGTGAGCCTTCGTGCAGGACTTCCCAGTCCACGGCGGCACCCGCGACCCACCGGTCCGCGAGGATCTTCAGGTTCCCCTCCGCCGCTTCCCGACCGTCGTCGTCGGACGGACCGGCGCGCCGCACGTCGTCGGCGAAGGCCACCCGGGACCGCGCCTCCGGGTCGCCGCCGAGCCACTTGTAGAGCACGTCGGCCGCTTCGTCACCGGTCGTCGCGACCAGCGCCAACCGGCACGCCATCGGCTCGCGACCCACTTGGAGCGTGTAGGCGATGTCGGCGAAGGACTCCGTGCCCCTCAGCCGGCCGACGAGCCGTCTCACCCGCTCGCGGAGACCGTCCTCGGTCTTGGCCGAGAGCACGAGGACCTGCGGTGACGGCACGTCCTCCGCGCGGGCCGGGGTGCGCGGGACGTACTGCTCCAGCACCGCGTGCGCGTTCACGCCGCCGATGCCGAAGCTGTTGATGCTCGCCCGGCGCGGGAGCACGCGGCCGTCGTCGTCGGTGCGGACGGGCCACGGCAGGTTCTCCGACGCCAGCCGCAGCCTGGTCCCGTCCAGCGAGAGGTCCGGGTGCGGGCGGCCGAAGCCGGGGATCGCCGGGATCACGCCGTGCCGCAGGGCCTGCACCACCTTCACCAGGGCCGCGAGGCCCGAGACCACCTCGGTGTGGCCGAAGACCGGCTTCAGGCTGCCCAGGTAGGTGACGGACCCGTCGTCGCCCGGCGTGTCCGCGTCGCCGCGCAGGCTCGCGCGCAGCGCCGCGATCTCCGCGCCGTCGGCCAGCAGCGAGCTCATGCCGTGCGCCTCGACGTAGGCGACGGAACCGGGGTCGACGCCGGCGTCGGCGTAGGCGCGGGTGATGGCCGACTTCATCCCGCGGATGTTCGGCGCCGTGAAGGACACGCCCTTGCCGCCGTGCGCGACGGCGGTGCCGCGCACCACGCCGTAGACGAAGTCGCCGTCCTCGACCGCCGCGCGGAGCGGCTTGACCAGCACGGCGCAGACGCCCTCGCCGCGCGCGGTGCCCTCGGCGCCCTCCTGGAACGGCCGCACGGCGCCGCTGGTGGTGAGCATCCCGCCGGCCCGCATCACCTCGAACCCGGCGGGCGACATCGTCAGGTTCACCCCGCCGACGAGGGCCTGCTCGCACTCGCCGTCCCGGATGGACCGGATGGCGCGGTGCAGGGCCACGAGCGACGACGAGCACCTCGTGTCGGACTGCTCGCTCGGGCCGTGCAGGTCGAACAGGTACGAGATGCGGTTGGGGATCATCACCGGCGACGGCAGGAGCATCTCGGGCGAGTCGGCGCGGTACTCGGTCGGCGTGGCGGCGATGAAGACGCCCGTCGGCCGCGCCCGCAGCTCCGCGGGCCGGTAGCCCGCGTCCTCGATGGCGTTCCACGCCGTCATCAGCATCAGGCGCAGCTCGGGCGGCAGCTGCCGCGCCTCGGTCATCGAGAGGCTGAAGAACAGCGGGTCGAACTCGTGGACGCCGTCGAGGAACCCGCCCCACATCCCGGTCGTGTCCACCGCGTCGCGGTAGGCGACCCAGTCCTCGCGCCCCAGCGGCGGGGTGGTGACGCGCCGCTCGCCCTGTTCGACGATCCGCCAGAACTCCTCGACGTCGTCGGCCCGGGGGAACCGCGCCGAGATCCCGACGATGGCGATCCCGTCCGGCTCGGCGTCGAGCGCGTCCCCGGGCTCCGCCACGTCGGCCGGGTCCTCCCGCTGCCGCACCTCGACGGGGTGGGAGGCGGCTTCGTCGGCGAGCGCGGCGCTGAGCGCGTCGGCGTGCTCGCCGACGATGAACTCACCCAGCTCGGCCACCGTGCCGTACTCGAACAGGAGCGTGACGTCCAGGTCGAGGCCCAGTTCCGCGCCGAGGGTGCGGGCCACCTGCACCGCGAAGATCGAGTCGATGCCGAAGTCCGAGAAGGGCTCGGTCCGGCCGATCCGGGCGCGGTCGATCCGCAGCGCCTCCGCCAGCACGTCGACCGCCACCGCCTCGACGTGGGCGAGCAGGCGGTCCGCGGGTCCGTCGCCCGCGGGGACCGCGGTGTCACGTCCCCGCGCGGCTCCCCTCGGCTCGGCCGCCCGCACCGGGACGGGCTGCCGCGCGGGTTCGCGCGACCGGTCGCCCCGCTGCCGCACGACACCGTTGCTGCCGGCGACGATGATCTGCTGCCCGAGGTCCGCGGCTTCCCACGCCGGCAGCGAGATCGGGCCGAAGCCCTCCTCCGCGAGCACCTGCCGCCAGCCGTCGACCGACAGGATGGGGCTGCCCGTGATGCGCGACTCGGCGTCGTCGTACCGCCACCACCCCTCCAGCAGCCCGAACGTGAACTGGTTGAGGAAGGTGTTCGCGGTCACCTCGTTGAGCAGCAGGACGCCGCCGCTCTTGAGCGCCACCTTGGCGTTGCGCAGCGTCGCGCGGATGTTCCGGGTGGCGTGCAGCACGTTGGCGGCGATGACCACGTCGTAGCCGCCGACGTCGATGCCCTGCTCGGCGGGCGAGCGCTCGATGTCCAGGATGCCGTAGGCCAGGAACGGGCGGCCCGGCCCGTACGACCGCTCGGCGTGGTCCAGGAAGGCCCGGGAGAGGTCGGTGTAGCGGTACTCCCGGACCGACGTCCCCGCCGCGTCGAGGGCCGCCAGCACGGCGGCGCTCGTCGCGCCGGTGCCCGCGCCGATCTCCAGGATCCTCGGTTGGAAACCGGGCTCGGCCTCGGCGCGACGCCGCAGGTGCGCCACCAGCTCCCCGGCCAGCACCCGGTTGAAGAACACCGACTCCGGGTTGGACTTGTAGACCGCCTCGACCAGCTCCACCGACCCGCCGGGGAACATGACGTCCGTGGCGCGCCGCTTGCCGGTGAGCACGTCGGGCAGCTCCCGGAGCGTCGTCTCCACCAGCACGTGGATCGCGGCCAGGTCGGGGTTGTCCCGCCAGCCCGGCCGCTGCGCCTCCCACTCCCGCCACAGCTCGTCGAACGACCGGTCCGGCGCGGTCCGGCGGACCAGGACGCGGTCACCCCGCCGTTCGAGGTAGCCCTCGACCTCCAGCACGCGGACGGCCTCGGCGAACCACAGGTCGTACACCGGCAGCAGGCCCGCCGCCTCCCGCGCCGCGCCGACGGGCTGCTCGGACCGGAACGCGCCGAGGGACCGCAGGTGCGACCACAGGAAGTCGAGCAGCAGCCTTTTCATGATCGATCCTCCGAAGTCGCGCGATCAGATCGCGAGCGCCGTCAGTTCCTTGACCCGTTCACGCAGCCGCTCGAGGTCGTCAAACGCGTTCCGTGGCTCTTTTTGTCCACTGTGGACGGTCGCGGTCGATGACGCGGCGTCCTGCGGGAGCAGCAGCGCCTCGTCGTCGCCCACGGTCATGCCCCGGGTGTTCACCGCGGGGCTGAACTTCATCAGGGTCAGCTGCGCGACCGGCGCCGCGCACAGCAGCTCGATCGCCGCCACCAGCTCGTCCGGCCGGATGAGCGGGATGGCGTTGCCCATCAGCGTCGCGCGGTCGTCGCCGTCCGCCGCGTTGTTGAAGCAGTAACCCAGGTTGACCACCTTGCCGGCGGCCCCGTACCGGCGTTCCACCGTGCGCGCGAAGGAGTCCATGAACGTGCAGCCCGCCGCGTAGTTGGCCTGCTTGATCGCCTTCAGGTAGGAGTTGATGGACGACAGGAAGAGCGCCACCTCCAGCGAGTCGCCGCCGAAGGCGTCCACCAGCCGCACGCTCGCGTCGACCTTGCTCCGGAGCACGTCGTGGAACTCCGCCTCGGTCATGGCGGACAGGCTCGCGCTCGCGACCACCAGCCCGGAGTGGATCACGCCGTGCACGCGGCCGAAGCGCCGCTCGACCTCGTCGCGCGCCTGCCGCAACGACTCGGCGCTGGTGGCGTCGGCCCGCAGGTAGAGCGGCTCCGGCCCGCCGGAGGCGGACGCGGCGGCGATGGCGGCGGCGATCGACCCGTCCCGCGGGCTGCGCCCGAGCCACACCACCCGCGCGCGGTACCGGCGGATCAGGTGCTCGCTGATCGCCGTGCCGAGGCCGCCCGCACCGCCGACGATGACGTAGACCCCGCCCTCCCGGAACCGGGACGACGTCGGCGGCTCCGCCCGGAAGGGCACGAGCTGCTGGCGGAACCACGTGCCGCCGCGGTGCAGGCGCGGGTTGCCGTCCGGGTCGGCGGGCAGGGCCGGCACGGCGGACAGCGACGCGGCGTCGTACGCGCCCAGGTCGACCACCCGCACGGCCCAGTTGGGGTACTCCTTCGCGATCGAGCCCGCCAGGCCCGCGACGCCCGCGTGCGACGGGTCGACGTGCTCCGACTCGTGCGCCGCGTGCGCGCGGTTCGTGATCAGGGTCAACCCGAGCGCGCGGTTGCCGTAGCCGGCCGCGAGGAGGCTCTTGACCAGGCGAAACACCTGCAGCGCGCCCGCGGCCTGGTCGTCGGCGATCCGCTCGGCGGACGGCGCCTCCCCGTGCTCGGGCGCGACCCAGACCAGGTGGTCGAGCACGGGGGCGGACCGGACGGCGTGGTCGACGTCGCGCGCCGAGCCGTGCGGCGGAACCTCGAGCACGTGCGCCGACGGGTACATCGCGGTGAGGACGTCCCGTGCCGCCGGCGTCGTCGCGACGATCCCGACCGCGTCGGAGGTCCGCGGCCACGCCTCGGCCGTCGCCTCCCGCGCCGGGTCCCACGTCGGGAGCAGCGTCACCGCGGGCGGCTCGTCGCCCGGCTCGGGGGTGGTGGCCGGCCGCGCCGACGGCTCGGTGCGGCGGCCCGTGATCCCGCGGAGGGTGAGGCACACCCGGCCGCGTTCGTCGAGCAGGTCGATGTCGACCTTGCCGTCCACGTCGCGGACCCACGCCCACATCGTCGGGGCGAAGTCCGCGAGCACCTCCACCTCCTTGATGGCGAAGACCAGTCCGATGCCGCCGTCCCCGTCGCCGAGGGCCGCGAGCAGCCGCATGCACTGCATCGCCGAGTCCACCAGCGTCGGGTGCGGCGCGAAGCCGGCCGCGGTGTCCGCCACGACGTCCGGCAGCCGCAGCTCGGCGAGCACCGCGCCGTCGGACTCGTGCACCGCGACGACACCGCGCATCGCCGGGCCGAAGTCGATGCCGCCCTCGCGGTACTCGGCGTAGAAGCGCTCGGGGTCCACCGGCACGCGCCGGGAGTCCCGCAGCATCGCGGGCAGGTCGAACGCCCGGCGCTCGGGCCGTGCCGCGGTCGAGAACCGGCCCTGGCAGTGGACCACCGACTCTCCCCCGGCGGGCGAACCCGTCGTGCGCACCTCGAAGCGGGTCGCGCCGCCTTCGTCGCGGAGGTCGACCCGCAGCTCGCGCGGCCCTCCCGTCACGTCGAGCGGACGCAGGAACGCGACGTCGTGCAGGCGCACGGCGTCCTGCCGCGCGACGCCGCCGTCCCGTCGGATCGCCTCGTGCGCCCAGTGCAGGTAGACCGCGCCCGGCGCGATGGCCGTGCCGCCCACCAGGTGGTCGCGCAGGTAGAACTCGTCGCCGGTGAGCACCGTGCGGTCCGGGGCGGTTCCGCGGCTCGGCGCCGGCTTGCCGGGCAGGGTGTAACGGGTGCGCTCGAACGGATAGGTGGGCAACGACGTGCGTCGACGTCGCCCGTCGCGGAACAGCTCCTCGAAGTCGGGCGTCCCGCCGCTCAGGTACTCCGCGGCGAGGACGTGCGCCCGGCTGTCACCGGTCGGGGTCGTGTCGTCGCCGCCGAGCCAGGCGTCGAGGGCTCGCTCCACCGCGGCGAGGTCGTCGACCACGCGGGCCCACCGGTGCTGGAAGTGCCTGCGCCCCAGCAGGAGCGTGCAGCTCACGTCGGCGAGGTCGAGGTCGGGGTGCTCCCGGCAGTGGCGCGCCAGACGGGCCGCCTGCTCGCGCAGGGCCTCCGGGGTTCGCGCCGACAGGGCGACCAGCCGGGCGCCGGGCGGGGTGGACGGGCGGGGCGCGGGCGGCGGCTCCTCGATGACCACGTGGACGTTCGTCCCGCTCGCGCCGAGCGACGTCACCGCCGCACGGCGCCGGTCACCGCGCGGCGCCACCCACTCCCGGGCGTCCGTGTGCACGTAGAACGGGCTGCCGTCGAGCGAGATGTTGGCGTTGGCCTCGCGGTAGTGCAGGAGGCCGGGCATCGTCCCGTGCTTCATGGCCAGCAGGGTCTTGATGATCCCGATCACGCCCGCCGCGGCCTGCGAGTGGCCGATGTTGGCCTTGCTCGACCCGAGCGAGCAGAAGTGCTCCTTCGCCGTGTGCGCGCGGAACGCGCGGACCAGCGCGTTGAACTCGACGGGGTCGCCGAGCTTCGTGCCGGTGCCGTGCGCCTCGACCATCTGGATGCCCTCGGGGTCGATCCCGAAGTCCCGGTAGACCCGGCGGAACAGCTCCTCCTGTGAATTGCCGTTCGGCGCGGTGATGCCGTTGGACGTGCCGTCCTGGTTGATCCCGATGCCGCGGATCACGCCGTGGACGCGGTCACCGTCCGCCTGCGCCTGCGAGAGGCGCTTCAGGACCAGCACGCCGACCCCCTCGGCCGGGACGAACCCGTCGGCGGCCTGGTCGAACGTGTGGCACCTCCCCGTCGGGGAGAGCATCCCGGCGCGGGAACCGGCGAGGTACAGCCGGGGCGAGGACTGGACGAAGACGCCGCCGGCGAGCATCACGTCGGCGTCGCCCGCCCACAGCGCCTGGCACGCCAGGTAGGTCGCCGTGAGCGAGCTGGAGCACGAGGTGTCCACCGTCGTGGTGGGGCCGTGCAGGTCCAGGTGGTACGACATCCGGGACGGCACGAGGGAACTCATGTTCCCCCAGAACGCCTGTGCCGGGTAGTCGTCCGGGGTGGCGAGGTCGAAGTAGTCGCCGACCCAGCAGCCGACGTAGATGCCGCAGCGGTCGCGGTCGAGCGAACCGCCCGCGTGACCCGCGTCCTCCAGCGCGGTCCACGCCTCCTGGAGGAACAACCGCTGCTGCGGCTCCATGTAGGCGGCCTCGGTGCCGGAGATGCCGAAGAACAGCGGGTCGAACTCGTCGACGCCGTCCATGAACCCGCCGTCCACGCACCGGCTGCCCAGGGAGGACAGGTCCCAGCGGGTCGCTCGGGTCACGGGGTCGCGGCCTTCGACCAGCTGCTCCCAGAACTCGTCGACGTCGCGCGCGCCCGGGAACCTGCCGCTCATGCCGATGATGGCGATGGGTTCGCGACCGCCGGCCGGACCGGCGCCGGGGCGCGCCTCGACGGCGTGGACGGCCGTGGTGGCGACCGCGGGGGTGGTGCGAACTGCCTCGGTGGTGCCGGGGGCTTCGGCGCGGGGTGCTTCGGCGGTGCGTTCGACGGTGTGGGCCGCTTCGACGGTGTGGGCGGCTTCCGCGACGCTGGGTGCCTCGGTGGTGCTGGGCGCTTCGGTCGTGCCGGGTGCTTCGGCGGGCTCGGGTGCTCGTGGCGGCTCGGCGGGGGCGTGACCGGTGGGCGCGAGGGCCGCCCGGTGGGCGGTGATCGGGTCTCGGTGTTCCTTCAACAGGAACGCCGTGAACCGCCGGATCGTGGGGTGGTCGAACAGGGCGCTGGCGTCGAGGTCGGTGCCCAGCTCGCCGTTCAGCTCCCGCACCACGGACACGCCGGTGAGCGAGTCCAGCCCGTAGTCGGCGAACGGCCGGTCGACGCCGAGTTCGTCCCGCCCGAGCTTCAAGGCGGCCATCAGGCACCGCACCAGGGCGTCCTCGACGTGCGCTTCCAGCGCGGGCCCCGTCTCCACCGGAACGGCGAGCGGCGCGGGCAGGCCGTAGCGGGCCGACACGACCTGCAACCCCAGCGGGTGTGCCTGTTCGGCCGGGAAGCTCACCTCGCCGAACCCGTTGGCCCGCAGCACTTCCCGCCACGAGTCCGACGACAGCGCGGGGCCGCCGGCCAGGCGACGCCCGTCCGCGTGGCGGAACCACCCGTCGAGCAGGCCGAACGCCAGGTGCGACCACAGCTCGTTGTCGGACAGCTCGTTGAGCAGGAGGACACCGCCGGGCCGGAGGAGCGCCTTGGCGTGCTCGACGGTCGCCACGATGTCCTCGGTGGCGTGCAGGACGTTGTTGGCGACGACGACGTCGTACCGCCCCGTCTCCAGACCCTGCTCCCCCGGAGCCCGCTCCACGTCGAAGACGCGGTACGTCAGGTACGGCACCCGGGCCGAGAACCGCTTCTCCGCCTCGATCAGGAACGCCTTGGAGATGTCGGTGTAGCAGTACTCGGCGATGTCGCGCTCGAAGCCCGCCAGCCGCTCGAACACCCACTTGCTCGCGCTGCCGGTGCCCGCGCCGATCTCCAGCAGCCGGAGGCCGGCCCCCGCCGCACGAGCGCGTTCCCGCACCTCGGCCCGCACGCTGTCGGCCACCACGCGGTTGAAGTACTCGGCGGTGGCGTTGCCGTTGTAGACCGATTCGACGATCTCGAACGACCCGCCGGGGAACAGGACGTCCGTGGCCGTCGACTCGCCCTTCAGGATCGCGGGCACGGCCTCGGCCACGCGTTCGGCGATGGACGCCTTGGCCATCAGTTCCGGGTCGCCCGCGTGCGCGTCCTTCCAGTCACGCCACGCGTCCCACGCGGCCGCGACGTCCGGCGCGCCGTCCCGCGTCCGCAGGAGGCCGCCGTCTCGGACCAGCTCACCGCCCGCCACCAGCACGGCGACGCTGTGGTCCAGCCACTTCTCGAAACCGGGCCTGATCGCGGCGCCCGCCGCGACCCGCTCGGCGGGCACGGGCTCGCGGAACAGCCCGGCCGACGTGAGCTGGGCGAGCAGCAGTCGGCGCAGGAACCGGTCCATCTCCGCCGTGACGTCCCGGCGCCGCGCCAGGAACCGCTCGACCCCGTCCGGTCCGGCCGCCGCGGCGAGCAGCGCCCGGGCGTCGGCCGGCCC